>JAYTXB010000769.1:0-26729 GCA_043743205.1 Schlesneria sp. | reverse complement strand
CCAATCGCTGGCAGGGAAGACCGTCGCACTGCAAGGCTTCGGCAACGTCGGCAGCTTCACCGCGAAATTTCTCTTTGAACGAGGTGCTCGCGTCGTCGCGATCACCGATGTGCGCGGCGGTGTGAAAGACCCGCTCGGCCGCGGTCTCGACATTCCAGAGCTTCTCGATTACGCGCGGCACAACAACGGCGTGCAGGGCTTTCCCGGAACGGAAGTTCTCACCAACGAAGAGCTGTTTTCCCAGGATGTCGATCTGCTGATCCCGGCCGCACTGGGTGGGCAACTCACCGCGCAGACGGCTCCGACCGTGAAGGCGAAGTACATCGTCGAAGCCGCCAACGACCCGACCACTCCCGAAGCCGACGAGATCTTCGCGAAGAACGGAATCATCGTCGTCCCCGACATCCTGGCCAACGCGGGCGGTGTGACGGTCAGCTATTTCGAGTGGGTGCAAAACCGTAGCGTCGTCCACTGGCCGCTCGAAGAAATCCGAGCCAAGCTCGAAACCAGAATGGCCTCCGCCTTCGACGCCGTCTGGCAGATCGCCCAGGACAAACAGGTGCCGCTCCGCACGGCGGCCTACGTCCTCGCCATCGGCCGAGTCGCACAGGCCACCGAACTGGCGGGAGTGTCGTGAACGCCAAGTGGGGCCGGTACAAAGTCCCTCGTCGATGGGCGTGTCCGGCCACTTGCCTTGGTGCCTCCCGCCTTGCGACGGTCAAACTCGGTCGCGGAATGTGGGGCGTCACGACGGCGATTCAACGAGGTTCATTCGCCGAGTACTTCTCTCCGAGCGGCGAACGAGCGGAGACATCGCTCCGCGCGACTTCGCGTCGAGTCTCCAGTTCGAGCAGGACCAGTTCGAGCAACTCGCCAGGCTGGCCGAGACTCTCGACCATCTCCTTCGAGAGTTCGCGCGTGACGGCGTGAAACAACTCTTCGGTCGCGGCGGCTCCGGTACGGTGCAGCTCGGCGAGGAGGCGCGAGCGAAGTTCTTCAAACTTCCAGCGGGGGACGCGACGAGCCGTGCGATGCCCTGTCGGCGAGTGACAGGCCACGTCCTCGAATGCCGGTTGCGGTGGCGGCTTCGAGCATCCGGCACCGCAGCCTGTCAGACACATCAAAACCAACAACAGCCCCCGCCAAAATCGACTTTCCGATGGAAGCGAGACATCCCGCATCTGGAGTGAAGTCGTCATGCGATCACTTTCTCGGACCAGTGGAGTTTGCTTTGACATTCCATTGTTTGAGCCAGCCATCGCGACCGACGGTGAAAATGGTTCCCTCCGTTCCAACAGCCAAATCCTGGATCGGTCCCGTGTGCGCCCGCCAGCGCATGGGCGGGGCGTCCCACGGCGATTTCCACTGCTTGACGAGTCCCGCGAAGTCTGCGGCGACGAGAGCCTTGCCGCCGGACAGGAACTCCCAGCGCATGGCCACGAGTGAATCGGGCAGCCGCCGTTGTAACGTCCAATCCCGTGCCGACCACAACCGCAGGTCTCCGCCCGTGCCGCGCGAGGCAATGAACGCGCCGTCCGCCGAGAACGAGATTCCCTTCGCCAAATCATCCGAGTCGGGCAGCACGCTGACCGGCTCACCCGTCGCGGCATCGAACACACGAATCGCCCCCGATGTCGTCCCCCGCCGTTCGCCCGTTCCCACCACTAACCAGCGCCCGTCGGGAGAGAACGCGACGCTCAAGGCCGGATGAGCCAGCGAATGCGACCATTTCAACTCTGGCTTCTTCATCTCGAAATTGCCCGAGTCTGTGCCGACAGGCAGCCCCCAAACTTGAACGGTTCGATCCTGACCGGCCGTGGCAAACCAGTTCTCGTTGGCCGAGACGGCGACTTGATGGATGGCCGACGAGTGAACACGTTCGGTGAACTGCGGTCTCCACTCGGGGCCAATCCAAACACGGACAACACCCGACAGGTCTCCGACGATCAACCGCCCCGAGGAAGTGAATGCGCCCGAGGACGGAACGGCATCCTCCAGCGACAGGCTGACCGGCTCGTGCGTTTCGAGATTCCAGATTTTGACGCTCCGGTCAGCTCCGCCCGTGGCCAGCAGCTTCCCATCCGCAGACGCCACACAGAACGAGGCCGACGCGGAATGAGCCTGCACCTGCCAGACCGGTTCGACGCGCGACAAGCCGTTCTGTTCGTCGATGCGGCGGCAGTCTTCTTCGATCAGGTGATAAATGAAGATCGAGTAGCCCGCCGTCGCGACCGGCCTGGTCTTCAAAAAGTAGGCGTGCTTGCCGTCGCGGCTGCGGATGTCGCAGACGCTGATCGCATACCAACCGGGAGTGGGAACGGTCGGAACATCGCGAACGGCCAGCCCGACCAGCGCGGGATCGACGACGCGCGTGTGCCACTTGATTCCCAGCGGCCGCGCCTCGGGATGAGCCTCAACCCACCGCTGGAGGTACAGCAGATCCTGCCCCCAATCGACGTTGCTGCTGAGCAGGTGAGCGTGTCCGTTCAGCGGGCCTCCCGCCAACTCGTTGAAGTAGCCCAGCGAATGCGGGAAAACGAGCAGGCTGCTGACGACAGACCAGATGAGAACAATGGTTGCGGGAACGGCGAATCGCCACTGACGGAACTCGATGCTGCGCGCGATGCGGCTGACCAGCACGAACGCGAACGGAAACGCCGGTAACAGATAGCGCAGATGCCGGTTGAATCCGCGCTGCGAACTAATGAAGGCCGTCAGCACGACGAGCGCGGTCATCAACAACAGCTCATTGCGCCACGCCGAGCGATACCGCGCACAGCACAACCCCATCACTGTGGCCAGGAGGCCGAGCAGCCAGTACCCGACCGGCTCCTTCACCAGCGCGGCATAGACGTAGTAGTGCCACCACCCCTTGTCCCGCCACTCGCCGCGCAGGCACGACCAGTCGAGCCGCTCGAAGTGATGCTTCTGCCGGTCGATTCCCTGGACGTATTGCCGGGGCAGGGGAACGGGCACCGAGGCCATCCACGTCCCACCAAACTTGTTACCCGGTTCCTCGACCTCGCCGACCTTGCCTCCCAACGACGTACTCAGAAAGCGGTACTCGCCCAACCGTTGAAAGCTTCCCTCGAACCCATACCACGCATTGATCGACCAGACGCCAATCAACAGCACCGTCACCAATTGAACCGCCTCGCGCTGCCAAGCACGAGTCGCGGTGCGCCGCCAGTCAACACCCCGCCAAGCCAGCCACAGCACGGGCCATAATCCGAAGAGCACGATCCAGCTCGCCTTCGCCGCCTGAGCCTGCCCGAACACGATGCCGGTCAGCCACGCCTGCGACCAACTCGGTTCTCGCAGCCAGTGCCAGAAGGCATAGAAGGCGGCGATGCCGAGCGCCGCTCCCGCCACATCCGGCGTGATCAGATGCCCATGACCAAGCACATTCGGCGAGAAACACCACATCGTCCCGCCCAACACCGCCGCACAGTCGCCGTACAACTCACCCGCCCAGCGCCAGCAAATCCACAGCCCCAACAGACTGAACGGCAGGCAGGCCCACCGCGCCACGGTCAACAACCAAAATGATCGCTCGCCATTCAACTCCAGAAACCGCTCGGCAATCGGCCACTCGGGACGTTGCGTGATGTCCTCGGTATAGCCAGACCAGTCGGCTTCGTACCCAAGAGCCAGCAACGGCAACGTCGCGATCATCCGCACCAGCGGCGGATTCACGCGGTACATGCCGAAGTGCCCCTGCTCCCAATGGAACAGCCCCGACGGCAGATGTCCCACCTCGTCCCAGCCAAAACTGTCCTGCCGGGCCATCCACGCCAACAGGCCCGTGTGTATCACACACAACACAAACAGAACGCGGACGGCCCACCGGGCCGGTTGCCAGTCGAGGCTGGAGGATGGACAGTCCTGCTCGTCCCGCAATGGGCCTGACGGCGAACTTTCAGAGAGCGAGGCGTCGGTAACTCCAAGGACGGTTGGCAATGCAGGTTCTCTCTGGCGAGTGTTTCACGATCCGGCCCGTCGGCGGAGCGACGGGCCTACTGTAGCTCGGTCGCTCCGCCGACCGAGCCTGACCCGGCAACCATCCCCTCACGATTCGAGCCGCGAGAGATCTCGTCCACCAACCGCTCTTCAAAACTCAACCGACTTCCCATCCTTGCGGTTCCCCAACCGGCTGTGAACCGCCTGGTCAATGTGATAGTTGACCATTCGTCCCGAGCCATCGCACATCACCGTCTGAAAACCCTGCTCGTGAACGCTGCCGAAGATCAGCCCCTCCTGTCCCGTGATGAAGGCATCCGACAGCGGCTTGAAGGTGACATCGAACTCACCGCCCGTGAACCGAACCAAATCGCGGTCGTCGCCACTCAGGGCCGTCTCGTTGTCGCCGAGGTCATCGCCCGTCGAGTAGCGGTCGCGGCGCAGATGCTTCTCGGCGACAAGGTACGTCGAACCGAACCCATCCGTCACGTCCCCGTGTCGCACTCGGCTTCGTTGAAAACTGAGGCCCGTCACAAACGTCGCATCGGGCCACGCGAAACCCGCCGCCCCCGCGAATGTCGTCGGCCCCGCACCATACAACAGCGGCAGATGCCCGCCGTTCATCGCATAGTCGTTTCGGGCTACCGAGCCGACCGAGTTGCAGAAGTAAAACGGCTGACTGTTCGTGAACTGCCCGGTTCGTCGAGAAGGGCAGTGGAAGAGACCCACCGATTTCTGAACCCGCTGCGCATTGATCGCCGCATCCGGCGGATCGGTCCCCGCGCCAAGGTCATGTAACGCCTTCTGCTCGACAAACGGCAGCACGTTGTAAATCCAGCCCCCCGGCTGGTCGAGACCGTTGCCCCGGTCAGGATGCCCGATCCAGCGTTTGCTCCACCCGCCGGTCGGATACCAGCCAAACGCCTCCTCATGCTCGATGATCGCCAGCCCGATCTGACGCAGATTGTTGGCACACTGCGTCCGCCGAGCCGTCTCCCGAATCGACTGCACCGCAGGCAACAACAACGCCATCAACAACCCGATGACCGCAATCGACACCAGCAACTCAATGATCGTGAATCCACGGTTAATGCGAGAATCGGCCCTGTCACGTCGGACAGTATTCGATTGGATCAGGGAAGTCTCAATCGTTTTCACGTTTATGGTGTTCCACTAGAAATCGTATCAATACATGCCGAACAACACTTTACCTTTCCGTCTCTTCCGTTTGACGCCCCGGTACATCCAGTACACTGGGTGCGTCCAATACATGTACCTAATTCTGAACACGTTGCCGTCGTGAGACCATCCATAAGCACTTCCATTGAAGGTAATCCATTACAAGTTTTGTTATTGGAGGTGGCACTGTACCAGTCACGTTTACAATCATTTGCCGGTTTCCAAATGGCACCACCGAATTCAAAGCAAACTGCGGACTGGCAATTCCAAGCTCCACATTGCGCATGAACGATTGCCGCGCTCAGCGTCAACCCTGCGACTACGATCACAATGAAGGATCCATAAGCCGGTGAAATGTACTTTCTACGGATTCTCATTCTGAGCCTTTTGCTTTAACCGCCGATAAACAAGCCAAATCGTGACGAACGTCACGCCATACGCAATTAAGTGATACGCTGGGCCGGGAGACTTGGGTTTCATTTGCCGAGAAATGTTCGCGCCGTCCGCTGGCTCGGATCGAAGGAGCGTGTGAAAGCCAATACCCATGCGGATTTCGGCGTCGGTGACCGGGCGAATCGTTCCATCGAAGCGGACGACGTGGCATTTGGGCAGACCATTCTCGCTGGTGGTGTAGTCCCACACTTTCGTTCGCGGCGGAAACACCAAGGAGAATTCATCCTCCGGAATCACCGCGTTAGTCGTCCACTTTGAGACCTCGCTCGTGCTGACGGATTCGACCGTTTTCAAGTCGCGAGCGTAGCGTTTCCACGTCCAAGAGTCAGGATGCTCTTGAGCAACTCCGTCGGGAGGGTAATACAACTCCATCGACAGCATCGCTCCGCCCCAATCGTATCTAACTGGAAGAAAGGCATGTTCCCGGGCCAGCCAAACGCGAAAGTGTTCGGACTCGTTGTCCGTCAAGCTGTAGGTCAGCACATCACAATTATAGATGGCATGTGTTTTATCAGCCTGTATTCCGTTCAATTGCCATCGCTCAGGCTTCAAGTGACCGAATTGCGAGTCAAATGGTCGATATAAAACGAAGAGAGGAGACACCTGCGGCATTGTCGCGCGAAACACACTTTTTTCACTCGGCTGGATGTAACCGAGGCTGTATCCGTCTTCCAATTCTTCCAGAAAACCGTTTAGCAATCGCAGCTTTGTGCCATCGAACGCATAGATCAATTGTTTCCGTTCAAATCGCTCAACATCGTTATCCCACATTCGTCCTTCAACGGACCACTTCCACTTCGATCCGTCCATGACAAATCGGTACCGCGCGTGGGTCGTGATTTTTTCATCCATCAAATCTGGAATTGAACCATGCACGACTCTCAGGTCTTTTCCGACGAATA
Source organism: Schlesneria sp. (assembly GCA_043743205.1). Lineage (GTDB taxonomy): Bacteria > Planctomycetota > Planctomycetia > Planctomycetales > Planctomycetaceae > Schlesneria. Next base: position 20,235 of record JAYTXB010000769.1, on the reverse strand, counting down.
ATTGAGGATCCGCAAACTCTGTCTCAATCCACTCTGCAACTACCGTTGATGTGCCGCTGGCACGTAGTTTCATCGCATTGATTGCCGTCTCCACCGTGTGACTTTTTGTCGGTTCTTCTTGAGCGGAAGTTGTAACGCAACAGCACCAAACAATTCCCACGAGGCACAGAACAAGGCTGCATCGCAGGTTCAGAATTCGATAAGTGGCTGTTCTCATTTCTTTCCTTTCGCGTCCGTCGCATCGACCCGGCAGCCGGGGCGTTCTTTCTGGAACGCCGCGATCCCGGCAGGCGTCACGTTTGTCCGAGCCACGCCAATACGCCCAAACACCGCGTGGGCAGGGGCGAACTCCATGAGGCCCTTGTCGGTCAACGTTGTTCCGGACAAGAGTGCGATCCGCAGCTTGGGCAGCTTTGCTAAAACAGCCGCGCCCCGATCATCGATCCCCTTGCTTCCCGAGGCCGTGAAGTCGTCGAGTTCAACCAATGGTTCGAGTGCCTTGAGACCCGCGCCCGTCACCTTCGTCCCGCGCAGCTTGAGCATTCGCAGTCCGGTCATCGTCCCGATGAATTTCAGTCCCGCGTCCGAGACCGGTGTCCGACTGAGGTCCAGCGAGCGCACATCCTTCAATCCCGCCAGTCGCACCAGCCCCGCCTCGTCAAACTTCTGATCGGTCAGATCGACCGCCACGATCCGGAAGGGGGGCTTCGGGATCGCCTGCCGCGTCGAAACGGACACCACCTCAGCCGGCACGGCCTCCTCATCGGCGTCTGGTTGTGCCGCCCGAGCAGCCGCTTCTGGAGTCGCCGCGCCACCCGACGAGCCACTCGCCACCGGAACGATCTCGCACCGTGCCACGCCCCCGTTCTCGACCACCCACCTCACCGCCGACTGCTCACGAGTCGGTAGCCAGCGCACCACCAACACGCTCCCCACACCGACCGCCACCAACCCCCCGCACATCGCCATCCACTTCACAAGCCAACCGCGCGACGCCTGCGGTGGAGAGGCGAGACGAGGCAACGGCCCCGCGCCGCTCGACACCACTCGTGCAGGACTCGCCACAGGTTTGGCGGCGACGACGTGGGCCTCCGCACCAGACGACTCGACAGGCTTCGGTGGAGATGAGACTCCCCGAGCGTCGCTGGACTCGCCATGCTCGGTCACAACGGTGGATGACACCGACTGCGCGGCACGAATATCACGCAAACCGTGGGTTGAAGGAGACGATTGGATACTCAGCAGCGGGTTTGCGTCACAGGCCGCCGGAGACAAATTAGCCGCACCAACCACGGTCCCGCACTCACGACACCGAATCATCCCTAGTCGGATCGAACGACCGCAATGTTGGCATGCCGGTTCCGGTTCAAAATGATGAGGTGTCGTAACCATGATCCAATGCACCAATTCGCTGCGGGACGTTCAAGCCTCAGTCCCGCGTTCATGGAATCCTCAGTTGCGTCACCCCAATTACTCGTGCGGACTCATCCAAATTAAGATCATCAAAGTCTTTGGTAGACCATCCTGCTTGGTGAAACCGGCAATCAGGACGCGACTCTCGGACATTACTGTGTGGCTAGAACCGCGACCGGGACAGTGACCACAATAGAATCACCAGAAGCTGTTACAAGGTTTATCTTTATCTCATCACGTATCGACCTCTGTACTTGCGCAATCTTCCGAATGACCAAGCCCCGCTCTCCAGTCACAACGTCGCAAACACTTTCGATTGCAACAGGAACATGAATTGTGCTGATCTCAAATCCAGTGTCCTTTCCATCACTCGCATGTAGAGTGATACGCTGTTCGGCCTTGGTTGCTAGAACAACTGATGACGGGCGACAAAAATGCGTTCCATGTAAATGTCCAAATGCGAAAACCGAAAGGTTGGGCTGATCGTGTGGAAGTAGTGAAAACTCAACATTCAGCGTGCCTGACTTACTTCCTTCGGGAATTGTGGCTCGAAGCACTCGTTGCGATTCATCTTGAGCCGGTACAATCTCCAAAACAATTCGGGAATCTTTTCTGCCGATCAATTTGTTGAGCAACGAACGTCCGCGCGCTGTATTAGCCTTGATTGTAATATCTCGCGAGATCGGCGTTTGTTGCACTCGCCCAAAGTCAAAATGTGGTGGAATCAAAGTGAAATCATCGACCACGTTCGCATGAACTACGATAGTAGCCTCGCCGTTGATGCTATTTGAGCTAATCCGGATCGACGTGGTATCATTTGCCTTCGCCTGAATGGAATTGAAAACGCACGTCATTACCGCCTGCCCGCCATTTTCGATCTCGTTCCTGCTGATGGTTACTCTGGTGCAACCACACGTTGCCGCCACCGCGTCAATTACTAGCGGACTTCCCCCCACATTCTTGACAACAAGCTCTTTACGCATCTCGATGCCACGAGGCACATCACCAAAGTCAATTGTCAGTGTTTCAATGTGAAGTTCGGGTGGGGCAGAAAAACGACTTCTCACCGACAGGAGCCCGATAAATACAGAAATGGCGACAAGTACCGAAATACAACTCCGTGATTTGGCGATTTGAAACAGCATGACGACCTCTTTAGCGATTGGCCAAATCGCCTAGTAGCGTGAGTTGTATCATAAACTCAGATTTCTCCGAATGAGCGGCGCTCACCAATCGGGTTGCGAGCCACTATTCGGCGAAGTACAGGGGGTTTCGGCAGAAAGACCACCGCAGGTGTACCATACCGCAGCCGTATCACACACACCATCACCGTCGCTATCGGATGTCGCATTCCCGCATTCAGCGGATCCTTGATACGCCACCTTTGCTCGGTTTCCATTAGCAGAAACATACTTGAGTGATGCGCTATTAACGAGCCAATCCTTGACACAACAATCACCGGCACTGTTTGGTTTGGATCGCGTCTTGCATCTCACCCCCTTTCCTGTACAGGTTGTTTGGGCATGAACCGCCTGCAGCGTCATGCCCAAGGCAACCAATGCAACAAATACCAAAGCAGATCGATGGAAATATAGAGTGTCTTTCATCTGTTTCCTTCCTTTCGCTGAGTCTTCTTGAACGATAACGCATTTGAAAACCAAATCACACAGCAAACCGTTAGCACGAGCAAAATCACTGACACTGCCAGAATGAGTGCTCGTGATTTGCCGGGCAAGGGAACAAGATCGTCCTCTTCCGCCTTTCGTAGCAATTCCTCCGAATCGCGGCGCGGCGTCGTTATCTTGCCCGTTTCTAAATCCACCAACGTGTCAGTGTCAGCATTATAAGTCTCTTTGGCTGCGACATCCGGCAATGCGAATTGGTCAAGCGAAATGTCCTTGTTGACTGCAACTGATTCGGGAGCGATCCGATACGATTCCTCTTTAATCTTGTCGTAGGCGCTGAGCCGAGTGCTGATCGTCAAGGGAATACTTGCCTCATTCCCCAAGGCGTCAGTCACAACGCGAGTGGAGTCCTCAACAATAAGTGTAAACTCTTCCTTCCCTTGGTCGTTATGCGTCGTATAGCGCACAGGAAAAACACTTGGCATTTTCACAAATGTCACATGATTTACGAGTTCTTTTGGTCGATGGCGACGCACGGACACCTCGACAGTTCCGTCGGCTAAGCGTGTCGCGCCGATCACATCTTTCAGTTTGTTTTCCCATGTGGCCGGGTTTCGAAGAGCGGCCCATGTCTGTGGGTCTGCTCCTTCAAAAAGCCATCGGTACGGCATTACTAATGGGTTCGAGATTCCACCAAGGTTCACCTCCTTTTGTTCCGTTGTCGAGCCGATTACACGGTGTGTTTCATCGAACACACGCAACAACTGTCCGTCGAACGTGGCAATACGATCTTGTCTCGGTTTGTCTCGATCCCTCAATTCAATCCGGAAAAGGTCACGAACTGCCGCGAAATGGAGTTGTCCTCGACTTTGCGGAACAGGAACATCTGCATCGAACTGGATGGACTCGATGCTGCGTACAGCTTGATTGCCCAGCGTAAAGAGTTCGGCAACATTGATGTCTTCGCCATTCGCAAACCGATTGGAGAATATCCAGATGATCATTGAAAAAAGCACCAACTGTTTTGTTCTCATTGGATACCCGGCGTGGTTGTCGTTGAGTCCGCTGAAACAAAACCACGAGCTTTGAGATAGATTATCGAGCTGCAGATGACGCGCCAAAACGTCTCCTTCATCGTGCGCCCCGACCTAACAATTGACTGTGCAGCGATGTGCCATCACACCAAAGCACTTTCATGCCTCGCAGAAATACAGAAGCCGAAGATCGCAGCAGAAATGCAGCCAAACCCACAATCAGCCGTGAGCCGTTGGGTTGCGCGGTCATGAGTGTTCCCGAGAGAAAGAAGCGGGAGACTGACGTAGTGAATGGACGCCGCCATATGGAAGGGGAACGCACGATATCGCGGTGAGTCGATTTGTCAATGAGGCTGTTTCCTGAATTCTGTAGCGGTAAAGATGCGCTGCCTGACTCGGCGTGCAGCAGATTTCCGCCCGTAGTCTCTCAGAGGGCCATGAACGTGGGGGATGATCGCTGTCAGTCAGGCGGGCGGTTTCCACCACGGTGCGGCGGTGCGATAGACCCCCGCGCGAGACTCTCCCGGTTGCAGCTCCCACAGCCGCAGATCGCGCGCGTCGAGTTCCCTGACTCGTTGCAGTGTCTCTTCCACCAGCCGACGATTCACGGCCAGCAGGTCTCCCACGGCGGCGAGCAAAGCGCACAGGAACGACAGCGTGAGGCAGGCCGCTCCCGCCACCAGTGACTGCACGTGGCCGTTGTAATTCGGGTCGAGAACGTAGTGCCACGCAAACCGCCCGACACCCAGCGCGCCCAACAGGCCCAACAGCACCGCCACTGCGGAAAACGTCCTACCGGGCCAATAGGCCAGGTACGACCGGGCGATGACCGGAATACTGCGCCGCAGGTACTGCGGGATCGACTTGAACAACCGCGACGGACGAGTCGGCCCGTTCACGCGCACGGGAACACTTTCGACCGCCAACCCCTGCACACCCGCATGAATCAGTGTTTCGAGCGTGTACGAGAACCGGTTGTGAACGAACTGCATCAGAGCCGCACGTCGGTTGAGTGCGCGAAAGCCACTCGTCGCATCATTCACGCGGACCCCGGCTGCGCGACGGACGAGCCGCGTTCCCCAGCGTTGCAGCAACTTCTTGAAGATCGAGAAATGCTCCAGTCGATTCGTCTGGCGATCCCCGATCACCAAGTCGGCCCGGCCCGACACAATCGGCTCGATCAATCGTGCGATGTCCGCCGCGCAATACTGGTTGTCGGCGTCGGTATTGACGACGACATCGGCCCCGATCCGGTGACACGCCTCGATCCCCGCCGAATACGCCGCCGCCAACCCGCGATTGCGCGGCAGCCGCACGATGTAATGCACACCGTTTGCCTCGGCCACCTCCGCCGTCCCGTCCGAACTTCCGTCATCGATCACCACGACGGCGATCTCGTCCACTCCCGCCAGCACACGAGGCAACTCGGCAATCGCCAGCGGAAGGTCGTGGCGCTCGTTGAAGCACGGGATTTGAATGACCAGGCGCATGAGTTGGTTTCCAATGAGCGAACCGGGACTTGGCGGCCACACGTTGGCAAATGCCATGACGCCTCACAAGCGAGTGAACAAAAGAAGTCGTTCCGATCACGATGGAGCCGGACAATCACGGCAGCACTCACCAAGCGGGATCATCTGTTCGCCTCAAACGGGACTGCGGTATCGCCCTCGCTTTCATTTTAAAAGTGACTTGGGGCCAACAAAGTGTTGGGTGGTGTCGATCCGAACAACCGGTACAGGCCGGCTCGTCGTTGTTGGCCGGTTTGACTCGCGTCGGAATCGGGCCTATCATCTCGCCGCACTCAAGGTTGAAACGTCTTTCGGCCGATGTTGCCAAGGTTTCCAAAATGTCCGGTCTCTTCCACAATCCTCTGGCTGCCGCATCCAATGCCCCGAGCATTCGGATTGAGGTCGTGATTATTAGCGGAGTCCATTAGCGGCCTCGGGGTGATGATTCTACGAACCAACACAAGCCCTCAGGTCGCACACCTGAGGGTTTTTTTGTTTCCGCAGACGTTTTCTGTTTCCGCAGTCCGTGTGAAAGTCGAACCATGTCTCGCATCCAAATCTACGACACGACACTCCGCGACGGCAGTCAGGGCGAGGGGGTCAACTTCTCGCTCCAGGACAAACTGCTCATCACGCAGAAACTGGATGAGGTGGGGATCGACTTCATTGAGGGAGGTTATCCGCTCTCGAATCCGAAGGACGCCGAGTATTTCGCTCGGGCGCGAGACCTGTCGTTGAAGCACGCGAAGATCTGCTCATTCGGCATGACGCGGCGGAAGGGCTGCGCCGCGGAAGACGATATCGGCATGTGTGCCCTGCGCGACGCGATGTCGCCGATCGTGACGATCGTCGGCAAGACGTGGGATCTGCACGTCTTTGAGGTGCTGCACATCGACGAAGCCGAGAACCTCGCGATGATCCGCGACTCGGTGGCGTTTCTGAAGGCCGAAGGCCGCGAAGTCTTCTACGACGCCGAACACTTTTTCGACGGCTTCCGGGCGAACCCCGAGTTCGCGTTGAAGACGGTCGTGGCGGCTCAGGATGCGGGGGCGAGTACCATCATCCTCTGCGACACCAACGGCGGACGGCTGCCCGAGGATGTGGCTGCTGCGGTTGAGGCTGTTCGCAAAGTGTTGACGGTCCCGGTCGGAATCCACGTCCACAACGACGGCGATCTCGCGACCGCCAATTCGCTGATGGCAGTCGATCACGGCGCGATCCAAGTCCAGGGGACGATCAACGGGATTGGTGAACGCTGCGGTAATGCGGACCTCATCAGCGTGATCGGCAATCTCGCGCTGAAGAAGGGGTACGACGTGCTGAAGCCGAACGGGCTGGTGCATCTCACCGAGCTGTCTCGTTACGTCTATGAGATCGCCAACATGAACTTCCGCAACGGGCAGGCGTTCGTCGGCACGAGCGCGTTCGCTCACAAGGGAGGGATGCACGTTCACGCGGTGAATCGTCTTGCCGCCAGTTACGAACACATCCCGCCCGAGACCGTCGGCAACCAGCGGCGAGTCCTCGTGAGCGAACTGTCGGGCCGCTCGAACATCATCGCCAAGACGACCAAGTACCAGATCAACCACGACAACGCCCTGATGGCCCGCATCCTCGAACGTGTCGTCGATCTGGAGAATGAGGGCTACCAGTTCGAGGCCGCCGAAGCGTCGTTTGACCTGCTCGTCCGGAAAGAGGCGGGAGCCTACGCGCCAAAGTTTCAGCGGATGCACTACCGCGTGAATGTCGAGACGACCGCAGGGCAGGGGACCATCACCGAAGCGACCGTCAAACTGCGAGTCGACGGCCACATGGAACACGTCGTCGGTGAGGGCGACGGCCCCGTGAATGCGCTCGACAACGCGCTTCGCAAGGCGCTCGACGCGGCTTACCCCTCGCTCAACGAGATGCATCTCGTCGATTACAAGGTCCGCGTCATCAACTCGGCGGAAGGGACGGCCGCGCGCGTCCGCGTCGTCATCGAAAGCCGCGACAAGACCGATGTCTGGAGTACCGTCGGCGTCAGTGAAAACGTGATCGAAGCCAGTTGGCTGGCCCTCGTCGATAGTGTCGAATACAAGCTGTACAAGGATGCGGAGGCGATCGACTCTGTACGGTGATTTGAACAAGACGAACCGTGAGGATAATTCATGACGACCATTGAACTGACTGCCGAAATCGGGACTGACCATCGACTGGCTGTCGATGTGCCCGACTCTTGTCCTCCCGGACGACATCGGGTACTCGTCGTCATCGATGAATCAATTCAAGCGACCGAGAATGATTCTCCAGACATCGTCCTTGAACCTCCGCTTCGCCGCTCTGGAAAGCTGGTCATCATCGATCCACCCACAACGACGCTGTGGGATTTCGACATCGTTGACCTCGTTGAACGTGTTCGGCGAGAGCGCGACGAGGTCAATTGGGGAGGGGAACTGCCGTGAAGGTTCTGCTCGACACGTCAGTGATCGTGGCTGGACTCTTTCGTCCCCACGAATTTCACGAGCCTGCTCGACGATGGCTCGACGCGGCGGCCGACGGACGGATCAAACTCATTGCGACATCCCATTGTCTGGCAGAGTCATTCTCGGTATTGACCCGCCTCCCAATCGCTCCGCGCATCACGCCGTCGGTTGCCTGGAGTGCGCTCGCCGGATCGCTGCTGCCGTATGCCGAGTTCGTCGATCTCGGCCGAGCCGATTATGAGCGAGTGATTTCCAGTCTGGTGTCTCGCGGAATCGGAGGTGCAATCGTGTTCGATGCACTCATCGCAGCCGCCGCCGAGCTTGCGGGAGTCGATTCGGTAGTCACGCTCAACGAACGAGACTTCGTGCGAATGTGGCCCGCAGGTGCGAACCGAGTTGTGTCACCAACGGTAACCTCGCCCCCATCAGTTTGAGCCTTTCCTTCCAAGCCAGAATTCTCCATGCCCACCGAAATCCCCAAGCAGTACGATCCCACCGCCGCCGAAGCCAGATGGCTTCCCTTTTGGGAGGAGCGAGGCGACTTCAATGCCGATCCTCCCGCGCCCGGCGAAGCCAATCCGAAGCCGCCGCATGTGATCATGATTCCGCTGCCGAACGTGACCGGGGCGCTGCACATGGGTCACGCTCTGAACGGCACGTTGCAGGATCTGCTGACTCGCTGGCGACGGATGCAGGGCTACGAAGCGCTCTGGATGCCGGGGACCGATCACGCCGGGATCGCCACGCAATCGGTCGTTGAGAAACGGATGCTCGAAGAGGAAGGGCTGACGCGCCACGACATCGGGCGTGAGGCCCTCGTCGAACGCATCTGGAAATGGAAGGACGTTTACGAGCAACGCATCCTCGGCCAGTTGAAACGGCTCGGCGCAAGTTGCGACTGGCGGCGAGTCCGGTTCACGCTCGACGAGGTCTGCTCGCGCGCCGTGCGGCAGACGTTCTTCAAGATGTTCAAGGACGGCCTGATCTTCCGAGGCAAGCGGCTCGTGAACTGGGACTGCTTTCTTCAGACCGCCGTCGCCGACGATGAGGTCTACGAAGAAGAGATTGATGGCCACTTCTGGACGTTCAATTACCCGGTGGTTGCACTGACTGCTGACATGACTCTCATGCTTCCCATAAATCCCATGGGAACGATGGGAAGCATGGGAGTTATGGAGCCTGCCACCTTTCAGCCGACTGGCGAACGCATTTCGTTCTCAACGACCCGCCCCGAGACCATGCTCGGCGATACCGCCGTTTGCGTGCATCCGACCGATGAGCGGTACATGCACCTCATCGGCAAATTCGTTCGCATTCCGGTGAACGGTCGCGTCATCCCAATCGTGGCCGATGCGCTGTTGGCGGATAAGACGCTCGGGACCGGCTGCGTGAAGGTGACGCCCGCTCACGATCCGAACGACTACGCCTGCTGGACTCGCAACAAGGAAAAGATGGGCGAGCCGATCAACCTCCTCAACCCGGATGGCACGCTGAACGAGAACGCCGGGCAGTGGCAGGGACTGGATCGCCTCGTCGCGCGCGACAAGGTGGTCGCCGAGATGGAACGGCTCGGGCACTTCGAGAAAGTGGAAGACCGCAAGATCCCGCTCAAGCACAGCGACCGCTCGAAGACCCCCGTCGAGCCGTATCTGTCCGAGCAGTGGTTCGTGAAAATGAGCGACTGGGAAGACGGTCGTCCCGGCTTGGCCCAAACCGCCATCGACGCCGCCATCGACGGCCGAGTGACGTTCTATCCCGAACGCTACAAACAGTCGTACCTCAGTTGGCTCGGCGAAAAACGCGACTGGTGCATCAGCCGACAACTCTGGTGGGGACACCGGATTCCGATTTGGTCCTATATGTTTCCTCATCAGTCTTACAGCATTACACACAGCACACCGCAATGGAGTTTGCTTAAGAAGCTGGGCTTACAAAACAACTCGACCGAGTTTGAACTTAGGTTCCCCGCTGACTCGGGGCTTCATGGAGCATTTTCAGGCCCGGCTGAGTTTGATGGTCAATGGGTGCGCATTTGTGTTGATGAGAATCATCCGGAACTCGAAGCAGAGCTTGCGAAGGCTGGCTTCTCTCAGGAAGAAGATGTTCTCGACACATGGTTCAGTTCGGCATTGTGGCCTCATGCGACGTTGGGCTGGCCGGACACCGAGCACAATCCGCCGCTGGCAACGACGAATGAATCTGGTGAGCCGGGCGGCGTCAGCCCCCGGACTCATGGAAGCGGAGAAGAAGTCCGGGGGCTGACGCCGCCCGGCTCACCTGCGACCAAGAACGAAGTGCTGCCGTACTTCTATCCCGGTTCTGTGCTCGTCACCTCGCGGGACATCATCACGCTGTGGGTGGCTCGCATGGTGCTGACCGGCCTCTACAACATGAAGAACGTGCCGTTCAAGCATGTCTGCATTCATCCGAAGATTCAGGATGGCTTTGGTCAGACGATGTCGAAGTCGAAGGGGAACGGCGTCGATCCGATCGAGTTGATCGAGAAGTACGGCTGCGACGGGATGCGGTTCACGATCGCGTCGTTCGCGGGCGAGACGCAGGACGTGCGGTTGCCGGTCGGGTACGAGTGCCCTCATTGCCAGGCGGTACTCCCGCAGGAACAGCAGCACCTGAAGTTCAAACCGGGCAAGCCGAAGATCAAGTGCCCGAAGTGCAAAAAGGAATCGCAGTACGCCACACCCAACTACCTCCCCGACGAAGGCGAGCCGGTCGCGCGGATCGTGATCGAACGCTTCGAGTACGGCCGCAACTTCTGCAACAAGCTGTGGAATGCAGCGCGGTTCGCGATGTTGAATCTGGAGGGCTACACGCCGGGCGAAGTTGATCTTGGCTTTGTCCCCTCGCCCCCGTCTTCGGGGGAGAGGGCTAGGGTGAGGGGGTCGAGTGACGAACAGACTTCGCTACTCCAATCCGCCGAAGAAAGAACCCCTCACCCTAACCCTCTCCCCTCCAAGGCGAGGGGCGAGGGGACAGGAGAAGGACTTCCCATCGAAGACCGTTGGGTTCTCTCCCGACTGGCGACCGTGACCGATGAAGTGACTTCCTTACTCAACGTCTACAAGTTCGATGCGGCCACGCGGACGCTGCGCGAATTCGTCTGGAACGAGTTCTGTGACTGGTATCTCGAAATGATCAAGCCGCGTTTGCGGGACGAGGCGCTCAAGCCGGTGGCTCAACGAGTGCTGGTGGCGGTGCTCGACACGACGCTGCGGCTGCTCCATCCGTTCACGCCGTTCATCACGGAAGAGTTGTGGCAGCGGCTCAACGAGATCGCCCCCGAACGCGGGCTGCCCACGCCAACGCGAGCCGCCGACGCGATCATCATCGCTCCGTGGCCCGGCCAGGGTAGCCCTGTCGCTCCGCGACAGGCAGCGCCGAGTGCGGCGATCTCGTCTGCTGAAGGTTCACTAGCCGATTCGCGATCGCGCTTCGTCTCGCGGAGCGAGACGGCTACCTTGAACAGCCTCGAATCGTGGCGAGACTCTGCTCTCGAAGCCCGCTTCCAGCAGTTGCAAGACCTGATCGTGGCCGTTCGCAATGTGCGCGGCACGTACAACATTAGCCCTGCCGTGGCGGTGACGATCTCGGTGAGATGCTCATCCGCAGCGGCAGCCGATCTCGAACAAGTCCGGTCGCAGTTTGAAAACCTCGCCAAAGCGACACTGACCGCCGCCGGACCCGATGTCGCGCGGCCGAAGGCGTCGGTCAGCTTTTCGCTGGGAGACTCGGACGGCTACCTGCCGCTGGAAGGTCTCGTCGATTTGCAGGCGGAACTGACTCGTCAACAGAAGGAAGCGGACAAGCTGCGCGGCTTCATCGCGGGGACGGAGAAGAAGCTGAGCAACGAGAACTTCGTGTCCAAAGCTCCTCCCGAAGTCGTGGCTGAAATCCGCCAGACTCTGGCCAACCAACAGAAGCAACTGGCCAGCATCGAAGAGATCATCCAACAGCTTGGTGACGGCTGACGAAGGGTCTGTTGAGCCGTATCATTGCAGCCGGTCGAATCCGAACTCGCACGTCGAATCACGTCCGCCGCCGTTTTCAGGAGCAATCATGTACCTTCCCACAGACCTCCAGCAATTTGTCGGCGAGCAAATGGCACTCGGCCACTACGAGACGTTTGACGACCTCGTGGCGGACGCGCTCACAGCCTTCCGTGACAAGCAGCGGGCTGAGTTGCTCGAACAGATCGACATCGGACGAGGCAGATTGAGAACGGTGAATGCACGGTCCTTTCGACGGAAGCGGAAGTTCATGAGTTCTTCGAGAAGATCATCAAGGGACGAAGTCGTGATCGATCGGAACTTGTGACGTGAAGTTGTGATGTCGGGTCGCCAACTAGGAGTTTTAATCGTGCTTGTCCAAATGGAACTGTCTCGGATCATCATCAGTGAGATCAACGATCAGCAGGTCATCTTCCTGCGCGAGGTCGAGGGACCGCGTTCGTTTCCGATTCTGATCGGCCTGTTCGAGGCGACGAGCATCGACCGGCGCGTGAAGGGCGAATTGCCGCAGCGACCGCTGACTCACGACCTGCTCAAGGCGAGCATCGAGGCACTCGGCGGTGAGCTTCAAGACGTGGTCATCAACAGTCTGGAAGACCACACGTACTTCGCGGCGATCCGCATCAAGAAGGACGACGAACTCATCAGTGTCGATAGCCGCCCCAGTGATGCGGTCGCGCTGGCCGTGCATTACACGCCTCACCTGCCGATCTATGTCGCCGATGAAGTGCTGGACGAAGCGGCGGGCTGACGCCCGATGGCACTGACTTTAGAAACCCGCAGCGTCAGCAAGCGAGTGTCCCATCGCCTAAACCAGCGGAATCCCTCGCTCACGCTACGGGTTACCAAAGCAGGTGCTATTAGGCAGGCATGGCGGGTTGGGAATTAGCTCGACAGCGGAGGCCCGTTTGCCTCGTCGTGCGGCGTGCCATCAATGTCGTTCGTGGTGGCGAGAGACCCCGTTTCGAGCTGCGGTCCCTCGCGGACGGGCTTCATGGCGCACGGGCCGTCGATGCCTTTCGCTCCGTCGATCAACCATTTCGGCCAGAGATGTGGCGGCATCCAGTTGGCCTTGAACGCGCTGATGAGCAGGCCGATGAGGAGCGTTCCGCAGCTCCACGAGAAGGCGGCAACGGCCTGTCGTCCGAAGAGGCTTGATGCTTGGCGGAAGCCACCCAGCGTCGCACCATAGCCGAGAACGAAGCCCGTTCCGCAGAAGCCGGTCCAGTACGCGCGGCTACGACTGACGTGAGCACAGGCGAACGCGATCGCGGTGAGGCAGGTGACGTAGAGGAGTCGCCACAGCAGCGGTATCTCCACCGCCGTCGAGGCGGTCAGTGCGAGTAACGCGGTCAACGGGAGCAGCGTCGCACCCGCTTGTCGTAACAGAGCGGAAAGAGGATCACGGTGGAGCAGGCCCAGGATCAGCACGGTCACGAACAGCACGTGATAGCAGACTGTCATGCGGAAGTCGGCGAACGGCGTTGTTGGCAACAGGAACCACGCGCCGGAGGTCATCAATGCTGTCGCAGACAGGGTGATTGCAGAGGAGTGCTTCCACAGACCGACCCCGGCCAGCGTGGCACCGACCGCCAAGAGTGGCCACGGGTTCACAGCGGTCAGCGATGAGACGCCGATCGTGCGGGGACTTAAGACGGAGAACATCAGCATCGAACCGAGCAACCCGATGCTCGCTCCATTCACCCTTCTCAACGCAGCCCAGCCGTAGAAGACGGCGACCAAACAGGCAGCCATCCAGACGGGTGAGCCGACAGTCATTGTCAGTCGGATCAGAAACCCGAGCATCACTCCGGTCTGAGACCACGGCCACGCCAACAGCATGAGGCCCGGAGCGGCCAGTAACGTGCGGCGGACGAGTCGTTGATTGCCGCTCGTTAAGGCGGACTCCAACACCAGCACGAGGATCGCCAACGCAAACGGTACGAGGAAGTAGGGGCGCCAGATCGTGTCGAACACAATGCCGAAGCGGCTGTCGGGTGAGGTCCAGATTACCCCCGTGGGACTGAAGGTCATCACGAGGGCATACGACCTGAGCATCACCGCCACGGCGATCATCCCAAACGCCGTCCATGGATAGAGCGGCCACGGCCACGGTGTTCCACTGTTGGCGGTGTACGCGCGGCCCATTCTCGCGGCGGGGAGCAACGTCAGGCAGAGCAGGGCGGCGAATTGTGGAAACAAGAAAACCGTCCAATCGACGTTCCTCGGTTCCGCGCGCGGATTGAGTTCCGGCGAACACCACCACGGCATCACGTAGAACAGCCCGAGGAAGAGAATGAACGGGATCGTATAGGCCGCTCCCAGCCGGATGCCTGCGCCGCGCAGCGTCATCCACAACACCGTGACTGAGAACAGAAAGCCACAGGCAAGCAGACCAGCTCCACCAGCGGGCGATTCCATTTTCACAAACAGATCATCGGCACTGACCGACACCGCCAGAAACAGAAGCAGGAGCAACAACAGGATCGACCGCGCGTCGTCCCACACCCTGCCGAACCTCACGATGAGGACACCGATCATTGCCAATACCAGCGTATAGCTCGCCAGTACGCCCATCATCATCCAGCAGTTGATCGAGCCGATGGTCTGCTCACCGTATCCGGTTCGCACCGCATACAGCATCAACAAGGCACTGATGAAATAGAAGGGATTGTGATTCCACAACCAACGCACGACCGAGAGATGGGGCTGGCGGGATTCGCCAGCGTTGAACATGGCCTCTTCGGGTTTGAGCGCAGACTCATCAGGTGTGAACATGGCCGCCTCCTCAAGAAGTGAGAATCGAAGTGCGACGCGGGAGGCGTGAGATGGGATGGGATGCCTCCCCGAACGACGGCCAAATTATACCAAGGCATTTCGTCTGTGAACCCCCTCCTCTCGAAACAATATGTGACGGAGTTCTTACCCAATCTGGATTGGCTGGACCTGCGAGGTCGTCCGGTTGGTGCGATGTGAGAACCTTTCATCGCGGCGGTCACTTGGAGGAGGGACGCGGGATCAGACGCGATCCGACTCGTTCGAGTTGGTGACCGATGGCCTCGATCCCCGCGCCGACTTCGTCGATGACGAAGCCCGTCCCTTCCATCAGCTTGCCTGACATCAGACGCGAGTCTTTTACCACTTCGGCCGTGGCTGCTCGCATCGTGGCGTCGGTACGAGCCGCAGCGCGTTCGAGATTGTTGGATGCGGAGTGCAGGTACTGGCCCGCCAGACGGGCTTCACGTTTTCGCCAAGCCTCCGCCGCTTGGGCGTATTGATAATCTGACAGAGCATGTAGCGCGCGTGCAGCGACGAAGTCGATTTCCTCGACGGATTTGATGGCTCCCTCTTCGATTCTCCGGGCCGTATGTTCCAACTCGTGTTCTGAACGCAGAAGCGTGTGCTTGCCACGCTCGGCCGCATGGCCAGACGCGATCCTCACATGCACTGCTGCTTTGCGAAGTTCTGCGGCGGCTGTCCGCGCATCCATCATCACGAACGCCTCGCGGGCACGTCCGACGTGCCGATCCGGCTCATCGGCCAGTTTGTGCCACTGATCTTCCTCGACGAGGATATAGCCTGCTGGAGCGTGCGGCGCGAGGAACGCTTTCCTGAGCCTTCGCCACTAAGGCGACTCCCGCAGGAATCAAAGCCAACGCAAACAGAGAGATTACTGAACGGTTCCACATGAGCGGTTCTCCTTAACCCGATTGAGGTGATCGAACTTTGAGCCGGCAACCCCATCAAGCACCCGGCTCGTGGGCTGGTTGCCCTGGTTGATAGTTGACATAGACAAACACGGGCACAGCCAGATCGCCTAGATGCTGGTGAACGAGCGGGGACACGTCAGACCATTCCAATCCGCCCACGCCGGTGGCGAGCATCGGCAGCGCGATGCTTTTGGTCTCTCCCTTTTCAAGTTCGTGTCGCAAGCGCCGCAAGCAGTGGTTGACTTGGGCCACCGTGGCTCGACCGGGCTTGGCCCCGTGCGTGTGCTCGCCTTCTTGAGTGAGCAGGTTGAAGATGCGAATGCCACCGACACCGCTCCAAACCCACACTTCACCCGGCTTCGGATGCGTCTGGTGTGCGTAGTGACGGAAGTCCTTCGCCATGGCCGGCCAGGCCCCGCGCAGTGATAGTGCCAAGCCGCTGTCGAAATGTTCGTTCGGAGCGATTCCGTGTGCAATCGCCTGAGCCTTCGTCAGCAGAATGTCGCCGCGTACTTCATGAATCATCGAATCACCTCTCCATTGTGTAGTGCCATTGTCTGATTGCCGTCCCTCGCCAATCGCTGTTTCCGGTTCACGTGACGGGAACATCCCTGCGGCGTCCCTCGCGACAGATTGCCGTGTCACTTGCGGAGCCCATCGCGTGGCATTTGCTTCGGCCGATGAACCGGCAGCTCTCAACAAAGCACGCTGCGTGCCGTTCGATCTGATCGGCTTCCGGGCGTGTCAAAGTTGCCACCTCAGCAAAGAGTGCGACGAATTCAAAATCATTCCCAACGCGAGCAGGTGATTGGCCACCTGTCTTCAGCCGTGATGTTTCGACATATACTTCGCGCGGTGGAAACTGAGGTGACAAGCCGCGCGGGCCATCACGTCAACTACCGTAGTCTTGTCGCTCCGCCGACAAGACATCCCGGCGGCGGGGCGACGGGACTACAGTAGCGCGACAAGGCATCAGTTTCGGCCGCGTGAGGTATAACAAATCGCGAGAAATTCCAAGCGGTGCTTGAGTCGCCGAGGGTCTGGCAATTGTTTGCTCAGTTGGAGTATTTCCGCCACGACACGGGGGACTTGATGGATTCCGGCTGATCACGGTGTTGGTCGGTGGCCATGCCCTCGCAGTGAACGCCTTTCTCGACAATGGGCCGGTCGTCCCTAGTTCTCGCGCGATGTCAGGCGATGCCGCTGCGGCACGCGAGATGCACTGATTGCCTGAAGGATGTTTCGTTGCTCGATTGCCTCAATCAGGAAGACGGCACGCCGTCGGGGAGAGACCAAATGATCCGCAAGAACTCGGTTTGGGCCGCTGTTGCGCTGTGTGTTGTGGGAGTCACGACGACTGCATGGGACCTCAGCGAAAGAACTCAAGCACAGGAGACGAAGAAAAAGGAGCCGCCAAAGAAGTCTGTGGTGATGCAAACTTTTATGAGGGCCAAGCTGGCGCAGGCGCAGGGCATCCTTGAAGGTCTGACGGTCGAGGACTTCGATCAGATCGAACGGAATGCCACGGCGATGTTCCTGCTGACGAAAGCCGAACAGTGGAATGCCAGCAAAGATCCTCAGTTCATTCAGCACAGCAAGGAATTCGAGAGAGCCACGACTCAATTGGCGAAGTACGCGAGAGACAAAAATCTCGACGGGGCTTCGTTGATGTACGTGCAACTTACGCTCAACTGCATCGAATGCCACCGGTTTGTCCGCGACAAGGCCATCCAGCTTCGCAGCCAACCGGCGGAGAAGGAAGGCGAAGACTGAACTCCTTCTGAATCGCATCCACTGGTATCGCGGTCGATCTATTCCAAAGTGTCGGGGTGCCGAAGTTGTGGGACTTCAGTGAATCGGAACTCTCACGAGTACGGCAATCCGACAATCGGCGCTGGATCGACCAGTAGTGAGTCAGTTTGCCAATGGTCGTCAGCTTCGCGCATCCGAACCCGGCAGCATGTCTGATGCTCACTCCTTGGTGTTCGGTCAGCCGGGGAGTGGTGGCTGATCGGCATGGAGAAACCAGCGGTCGAGCAGAACTCGGCGCGCGAACCAATGGGAAGTCATCAGCCAGCGGACGGCAAACAGGCGAAGTGGAGACGGGATCCAGTTAGTCGGCAAACTCGAACTGGATACGTCGAATCTCGCGCGGAGTTTGCTGGAATAATTGGCTCCGAGTTCCGCACGGCCTCGCCCATCCTCTTCGAGGATACTGGAAGCCGCCAGCAGTCCGGATTCGATGGCCGGGCGAATCCCCTCACCGCTCTGGCGTTCGGCCAAGCCAGCCGCGTCCCCGATCAACAGGATGCCGTCTTCGGTGGCGGGACGTGGTAAGACTGTCCGCAGGTGATACGCATGGCCATGGAAGCGGTCGGGCAGGTCGCGTGGGATCTTGCCGCGTACAACCAGCGACTGAACGAACGCGGCCACATGTGTCGCGAGGTGAGCCTCGCCTTCGCGACCTAGGCCGATGTTGACGAAGTTTCCCTTGCGAAAGACCCAGCCGTAGCCCTTTAGGTCGGGGCAGAAAAATAATTCCGGGCGGTCCGGTTGAACAGAGCAGAGCTGTTGCTGGGCCTCGGTCATCTCGAACTCGACCTCCTGCGCGACGACAGTGGGTTGCTCCGTCGGGGCGACGGTTTCAAGGCGGTCGGCGGCGGCGACACGCGGCGTGCTGAACTGTCGAGCCACCGGACAAAAGTGGCCTCCCGCACCGACGACGATGGGCGCACGCAGCTCGTCGTTCACGATCCAGTCGGTTCCTTCACGTCGCAGCGAACGGAAGACTTCCCCCAACCGAAGTCGCGCCTGCACGCGACGCAGCAGGTAGTCATCGAACTCGCACCGTCGGATGCCGTAGCTGACAGTGCGGTGGTACGACGTTTCGACTTCGGGACCGTCAATCAGACCGGTGATGAACCGTGTGATGGGTTGCATGACCGCCCGCTGCCGATAATCGGCCATGTCGAGGCCTAGCACTTCCAACACCGGCGGCGTGACCCAACCCGCACAGACCTTGTGACGCGGAAAATGATGCCTGTCGAGCACGACAACATCAACCCCGGCCCGGCACAACTTCCACGCACACGACGAACCAGCCGGTCCACCACCCACGATCAGGACATCGCACGTTTCCATGAGGTGACTTTCCAATTGACACACCGCCGTGCATCACGCACGACTCACTCACGCATACCAGTCCGATCGAGTCCACGGCAGGTCGTTGTTGCACGCCCGGGCGAACACGATCTGAAAGAGCTGAAGATCACCGCTCCGAAAGGTGGCCGACGACGCCGCCAGATAGAGCCGCCACATGCGGACGAACTGTTCGTCGAACATCCGACTCACCGCGGCCGACGCGTGTTCAAACCGAGCCAGCCAGTCGGCGCACGTCCTGGCGTAATGCAGCCTCAAATTCTCGACATCGAGTACGGACATTCCACCGTCCTCGAACAGATCCATCATGTCGCGCAGGCTCGGTGCGTAGGCTCCCGGAAAGATGTACTTGACTGTCCAGGGATCGAGTGGTCGGGCGACGTTGCGACCGATGCTGTGAATCAGTCCGCGGCCATCCGCGGTCAGAATTCGGCCGATGATCTCTCCCAGGCCCCGAAAGTTTTCTGCCCCCACGTGTTCGAGCATTCCCACGGAAACGAACGCCTCGCTTCGACCGGTCATGTTTCGATAGTCATCTTCGATGAATTCGACGCGGTCGCCGAGTCCTTCGGCCAGGGCACGGTGCCGGGCGTAGTCAAGCTGTTCGCGTGAGAGATTGAAGGCTCGAACCGAGACGCCGTAGTGGCGGGCCATGTGCAGGGCGAGTGCTCCCCACCCGCAGCCCGCTTCCACAACGGTCTCACCGGGCTTCAACCGCAACTTGCGACAGACGTAATCGAGCTTCGCCGTTTGAGCCTCTTCGAGCGTGGCCTCGGGCTGCGAATAGTACGCACAGGTGTAGACGAGCTGCCGGTCGAGCCAGAGGCGGTAGAAGTCGTTTCCGATGTCGTAATGGTGGTGGACGCAAGCCTTGGAACGGGCGAACGAATGCCGCGTCCAAGGCCCACGAAAGCGTCGTGGCTGTTGCGACGATACCGCGCGTGGCAGAGAACGATTCAGTCCGGTCAGAACTTCCACCAAATCCCCTTGAATCGTAAGTCCGCCTTCGGCATAGGCCTCTCCAAAACCGAGGACCGCATTGAGCAGGATGTGCCTCAAGACGCGTGGCTCATGAATTGTCAGGCTGCCGATCGAAGGCTTGCCGGCACCGACAATCGCGCCGTCCCACAAACGGAGTTGAACCGGCGGGCAACCGATCATCTGCTACAGCTTTTCGGTGGCAACTCGTTCCAGCCAGTGAGAGGCTATCCGGAAAATAATGAGCTATTTCGTAAGGTTTTATGCGGCTGCGGTTTTGTAGTGGAAAGTGGGTTTGGTTGTGGGGGCGAGGGATCG
>JAYTXB010000768.1:0-1433 GCA_043743205.1 Schlesneria sp. | reverse complement strand
CCATCGGACAGCACGGGCGACACTCGGAACCGGCCACCGATTCTTTTCTCCCACTTCTTTTCGCCAGTCTGCGCTGCGTAGCACCGAGCAACTCCATCGTCGTTGACCATATAGAGGTGCCCGGCGTGAGTCAGCAGCGACGGGCAGTACGACTTCGCATTGTTCCGCCACGCGACCGAGCCGTCGGGCTTGACCGCCAGCGTCTCTTGCTCGGGATATCCGCCGCTGGCGAAGAGCAAGTCGTCGGCCACGACCAATGTGCCAACCCCCGCTTCCGCCGTGCCGGGTGTGGACCAAAGCGACTTGCCCGTAAGCGGATCGAAACTGGCGACGACGTTGGCACCACACAGCACCAGTTGATCGCGGCCTCCCAGTGAGACGACGCGCGGCGAGGCATAGCTCGACTTGGCCGGTCGTGGCTTGCGCCAGACAATGTTGCCGGTCAGCCGATTCAACGCGGCCACGAATCCCCCCTGACCATGATCCGCTGCGATCAGCACCAACGACTTGTACAGGGTGGGGGAGGCCGAGTACCCGAACTTTGAGTCGAACGATCCGACTTCAGTCTGCCAGACACGCTGACCCTTCAGATCGAGGGCCGTGGCCCAGATTTTCCGATTGTTCAGAAAGAGGACGAACAATTGCTTGCCATCGCAGGCGATCGTGCTGGTCGCCTGAGTGTTCTCGCCGTGCATCGCGGTCTCAAACTGACCGCGATGCAACTCCGTCTGCCAGACCTGCCGCCCGTCCGCACGATCGAGGCACAGCACAGACTGAACTTGCTGCTGCTCATTGGCCGTCTCTAGGTAAACGCGTCCTCCCACAATCGTCGGTGACGAGTGGCCGCGCCCCGGCAGTTTCGATTTCCAGACGACGTTCTGAGTCTCAGACCACTGAGTTGGCACCGCAAGCCCGGTCGAAGCTCCGTCAGAATTGGCTCCCCGCCACATCGGCCAGTCATCGTCGGCCCACGCGATCTCGGGAACGTCAGTCGGTTGAGCCTGCTCCGTGGCGACGACCTCGGACATCTTCGGAACGGGCGAACCGGGACGCCTCCCGCAACCGAAGTCACACACAACCAACAAGCTGACCAACCACAGTCGCCGCATTTCATCGTCCTCTTAGAGTGTGACCACCAGTCCGTCAGCCTGACCATTCGCGGGGCGAACAGTCGTGTGGCAGATTTGTAGTCTGCCGGTCCCCATTTTTCAGTCCCGGCCCTTCTGAAATGGCGGAAGACCTGCGTCGGCCAACGTCGTTGATGCTCCACTGTGTTAAACGTCATTGGGTTGTTAAACGTCATTGGGTTTGAAGTGAGACGCTTAGGACCGGCGTGTCAACAATTGGCGGTAATAATTTGATGATCTAGGTGAGCCGGGTGCCGTGAGGCCCCGGGTTCTTCGCCAAAAGTCTAGGGCCTCACGGCACCCGGC
>JAYTXB010000767.1:0-12836 GCA_043743205.1 Schlesneria sp. | reverse complement strand
CCGCCGTGCGTCCGATAGACAAACTAATCGTCAAACTCGCTCAATTCTTGCAAGGGTTCTGTGATGTCGTTGAATGATCTCTCGCTGTCTCGCCGGTCGATGTTGCTCGGTTCGTTCGCTGTCTGTTGTGGCTGTCGTTCAGTGCCGATGACCGGTCGCCGGCAGTTGCTGGTCAGCACGGAAGGGAGTGAGGCCCAGCTTGGACTGACTTCCTATCAGAGCATCCTCAAAGAGCAGTCCGAGTCGAAGAACGCGCACTTCAAGGAGCTTGTCGCGCGGGTCGGTGAGCGGATCGCCAAGGTCTCGGGGCGCGAGGACTTTCAGTGGGAGTTCCGCACGCTCGCTTCCGACCAACAGAATGCGTTCTGTCTCCCCGGCGGCAAGGTGGCCGTGTACGAAGGGATTATGCCCGTCTGTCAGTCAGAAGCGGGGTTGGCAGTCGTCATGTCTCACGAAATTGGACACGCCCTCGCACGACACGGCGGCGAGCGAATGTCTCAGGCGACGGTGGTCAACGGCGGCAAGCAGGCGATCGCGCTGGTCACCCGCAACCAAGATGCAAAGCGGCAAGAGTTGATCGCGCAGGCATATGGCCTCGGCTCGCAGTACGGCGTGCTATTGCCGTTCAGTCGCAAGCACGAATTGGAAGCCGACCAGATCGGCCTGATGCTCATGTCGAAGGCGGGCTACGACCCGGCGGAAGCGCCCACATTTTGGACGCGGTTCGGCGCGAGTCACTCGGGGCAGCAACCGGCCGAGTACCTCTCGACTCACCCGAGCAACGAACACCGCGCGAGTGCCCTCGCGTCACAAATGACCGAGGCGAAAGAACTTTACTTGGCCGCCAGCGACAAGATCGGCAAGGGGGAGGCGATCCAGATCGCTCAAGTAGGCTCCGACGCGTCCAGTGGTTCGAGTCCTTCGAGCGGACAACCCGCGAAGTCGTCGATTCAAGCTGCTGGGTTCCAAGCGGAAGACCTCTGACCGGCGCTCGAACTCGGCTCGTAGGATGGGCACTCTTGCCCGTCCGGTCCTGACTGCGCCGTGGCATTTTCGCGAAAACTAGACGGGCAGGAATGCCCGTCCTCCACGTGAGAGCTCGCTATCGGATCGGCTTGCCCGCAGGCAGCGGAGCGGCGGCAGCGGGCGTTTGCGGCGAGTGCAGTACGAACAGCACTTTGACCGCGTTGCGAGCCCCTTCTTGTCGGCTGGAGTTCGAGTTCTGTTGTCCAGTAAAGCTGTTCGTTCCTGCGCGGTACGAGTTCACCCCGAAACGAGGGTTCAATCCCTGCGACGGCCCGTTAGACGGCAACAACGGTTCGACGGGCATAGGCAGGTCTGACTGAACGTAGAAGCGTTGTTGATAGGCTCGACCAGAACGAGGATCGTCGAGACCTTCGCCACTGCGTTTGAGGTCAGCATCTTGTTTTGAGAAACCCGCCGCAGCAGGGGCGGGAAGAGTACGGCGAATGTTCGATTTGTCCGCGTTGGCTGACGGCTTCGAGACGGCCTCTGAAGACAGCGGCGACGCTGGCTGACTCGCCACCGGTTCAGCGGGTTTGGTGTCCGCTTTCAGAGGTGCCGAGGAGGACGCTCCACCCGGATTATTCGCGGTCGGATCGGTGAGGTGTGTGAAGCCATTGTTGGCTTCGGTGCCTCGCGCTAAAAGGGCATTTAGCGCCAAAGTCGCCTCCTGATCCATCCCGTCATCGGTCGTCGTCGATTTGCTGCTTGCGGCGAGCTTCTTCCCAACGGCCGACTCTTTTGAAGGAGCCGGCACATCTTTGGCGTCGGTGTTCACCGTCAGTTGGTCGGTCATGTCCTCAACAATCGGCAATTGCACGGGAGGTTGTGTGGACCACGCGAGAAACAGCTCGGGCTGCTGAGACATCGCCTCCAAGGCCTTCGCCAGTTGCTCACCAGGAGCGACCGAGTAAACCACGACAAAGTCATTCGAGTTCATGGTCTTCGTTGGCTCTCCCGACTTGTTTCCGGTCTGCAACTGCAAATTTCGCGATCCTCCCGACTGCGATGCTTGCCCTGCGGGGCGCTGCCGAATGTTGTTCCGCGACAGGAGGACTTGTACTTGATCGGCACCCCGTTCGATGTCGAGTACCGCCAGATCAACCACCGCCACGTTGCTCTCGGGATCAGCCGCTTGAGGGACGAATTGATAGACCTCACCGACGCGCAGGCCGTTCAAAAAATCGTCATTACTCAGATTCAGCAGCGTCGGGTTGTCGTTGATGACGCTCATGTTGTTTGCCACAGCTGGGGCTTTCGACTTTGCGGCGACTTCAAATTTGTTCTGACGTTCCTGTTCCTCCATCGCCTGGCTGCGGCGCGGCGCGGTCCCCAAACCCACGGCAAGTTTCTGTTCTGTGAGGGAGTCCCGTATCGCGACGCCATCACCGCGACTTCGCGATTCAGAGAGTCTTCGTGCGTCGTCACCGACAAGACGATCGTGTTCTCCATTCTCCATCATCACTTCGTCCATCACGCCGCCAGACTCGCGGCTACTCAGGGATCGAGCAGCAGGCGCGTGCAGAGCCAACTTTGTTGGGACACCGTCATCACGACTCGCCACCGACAGAGAAGCCGGCCGGTCCACGAGATTGACCATGAGCATTAGCGAAGCGGCCGTGATCAACGCGCCCAAACCCGCCGCCAGCCATTCGCGGTGCAGATTCCGCACAGGTGAAACTGTCGCAGTGGAAACCGGCGCGGCAGCGACCTGCGCCGCGAGCGGGATCTGATCCGTTTGCTGCTGCACGCGCACGGCCAATTCGACAGGAGCCGCTTCACGCGGGAACGAGTGCAAGAGGCCCGAGAGCTGTGAAATCTCATCCAGTTCGCGTCGCGCCGCCACCGATTCGTCGAGCAGTTGCTCTACGACCGCACGCTCTTCGGGCGAGGCTTCCCCATCGAAGTAAGCCGAGAACAATTCATGAGGAACCTGAGGGTTCATGTCACAATTCCAAACCTGCCAGTCGGCAAAACCAAGACCGTAGGGTGTGTGTCGTCTTCGGAACACAACTTTTTTCAAAATATCGACTGTTCAACCCACCGTGGTGTGTTCTGAAGACTCCACACACCCTACCGCCGACTTCCAATCACTCTTCTTCCGCTCGTAACAGCATTGTCAGCTTGGCTCGCAATTCAAGACGCGCTCGATGGATCCGACTGCGAACTGTTCCTAACGGCACATCCACCACGGCCGCAATTTCTTCGTAACTCATCCCGTCCATCTCTTTGAGAACCAGCGCCGTGCGGAACTCATTTGAGAGTTCGGACAGTGCTTGTCTCACCAATCGTTGTCGCTCGGAGACGTGCATCGCATGAGAGGGCTCGTTCGACGGATCGTCGTCCATCGGCTCTAACCCGCTCGCTTCGCGTCGTGCTTCCACGCTGGCCATCATGCGTCGATTCTTTCGTTTCGCACTCACCGCCGCGTTGAGCGCGATGCGGAACAGCCATGAGTAAAACGCCGCTTCCCCCTTGAAGCTGGCCAGCTTCGAGAAGGCATTGATAAACGCTTCCTGCGCCACGTCTTGGGCGTCTTCAGCAGACCCCAGCGCGTGGAGCAAACCATGAAACAAACGATGCTGATACCGCTCGACAAGTTGCCCGAAGGCTTCT
Source organism: Schlesneria sp. (assembly GCA_043743205.1). Classification (GTDB taxonomy): domain Bacteria; phylum Planctomycetota; class Planctomycetia; order Planctomycetales; family Planctomycetaceae; genus Schlesneria. Next base: position 9,197 of record JAYTXB010000767.1, on the reverse strand, counting down.
CGCCGACCGGCCAGGCACTGGTCGATCAGAGTTTGGTCAGTGGGAGCGTTCACGATCACCGGCAAATGAGAGGTCGAAGCTCAGCCCAGAGTTCCCGCGATTTGATGAGTCGGGTGGAAGATATACCTCGCCAGTCCGTTCACGACACGTCTGTTTCCGGCATCTGTGGTCAGGATTGATGCTCGAAGCGAACAGTTGGCAGAAGTGAACCGCACGGATGGCAGGGCCGGAGCACGGATGAAGAAAGATGAAGAAAGCAGAGAGCAATCGAGGTCCGCACACAGCCTCCAGCAGACAGTCAGGTTCAGGCTTGCGCGATTGTAGTGGTCATGCTGATCCGGCAGTTGCCGTCGTGGCGAGAGAGGATTGAGCAGACGATGAATCAGGCGCGATGATGCGATCGCGCACGGCAGGGCGGCGCGACAACCAGATCATGAACCCGATGTTCACCGTGAACAGACAAATGCTCACCCACTGTGAGATTGTGAGCGATGTGCCGAGTTGGCCACCTTCGTCGTTGCGCAAAATCTCAATGACGAACCGCGTGATAGGGTAGATCATCAGCGCGACGGCAAAGCACTCACCGTTGCGACGCCGGTGGCTGAAGTACCAGAACGTGAGCGCCGCGATCAGAAAGCCATCGAGCGCGCTGTAGAGCTGCGTCGGATGGAGTGGCGGCGTCCACAAGGCGTCGGGGGGAATGAGTTGCTTCCAAACGAGAGCATCAAACGTGGCGCTCCCGCGCGGGAATTGAACCGCCCACGGCAACGAACACTCATCGCCATAACAGCAACCGTTCAAGAAGCAGCCGATCCGCCCGAACCCGATTCCCACGAAGATCGACGGTGTAATGATGTCGAGGAGTCCGAGCGGGGAGACGCGCCGGTAATGGCAGAACGAAAAGAAGGCGGCCGCACCTCCCAGCAACGCCCCGTAGAGCACGAGACCGCCTTGCGAGAGGTTGAACACCGCGTTGAAAAGACTTCGCACGTCATTCACGTTGGCGAAAACCTCTTCCCGCTTCTGAACCAGATAAAACAGACGGCCACCCGCGATGCCAACGATGAACAGCACGAAGGCCATGTCCCAGATCAGATCCGTGGAGACCCCTTCACGCTCCGCTCGCCACGAGGCCAACGCGATGGCACTCGCCATACCGAGGAACAGCATGAACCCGTAACCGAACACCGGCAGGCCGTCGCGGAAGTGAGTCGATCCATGTTCGCGAAGATACGCACCGAGAGCTGGTGCTTTCACGATGGCCCATCCAAGTGCCACCCATTGCCCGAAGGCCCACCCCTGGAAGGGGGAGCTTCCACGGCCAATTTGCGCCCTCATATAAACCCACAATGCGCTGAGGCACAACCAGATCAACAGCAGTGGTCCGAAGCCGAACATTTGCACTTCGCCCAACGGGCCGAGCGACCACGGTCTGTCGAGCGGGATATGAAACAAAACCTGACGCATAGTGAACTCGTGCTGCAAAGGAGGGCAGAAGACCCCCTCACGCTAACCCTCTCCCCCGAAGACGGGGGCGAGGGGATAGGAGGGAAGTCGAATGATTTGATTATCGATGAGGCGGGTTGTTCCGAAGCGGGCCGCGATCAGCGCGACCATCTCTGGCTCGGCTTTCGTCAACGGAGCGAGTGTTTCGGGATGAACGATCACCGCATAGTCGAGGATCGCACCGGATGTCGCTTCGACCTGATTTCGCATTGCGGCTTCAACGCGAGCCACATCGCGCTCGCCTGCGGCGAACAGGCGTTCTGCCAAGAGAAGTCCCTGCGACAAACTCAACCCCGCCTGACGTTCGTTCACACTGAGGTACGCGTTGCGGCTGCTCATCGCCAAGCCATCGGAATCTCGCAACGTTGGACAAGTGACGACTTCCGTCGGCAGGTCCAGTTCGCGAGCCATTACGCGAATCAGTGTCTGCTGCTGATAGTCCTTCTGGCCAAAGTAAGCTTTGTCGGCGAGGACGATCAGAAACAGTTTGGTCACGATCGTTGTGACACCTCGAAAATGCCCCGGTCTGATCTGACCTTCGAGAATGTCGGAAAGTCCACTGACTTCGACGAACGTGCGATGTCCCGGTGGGTACATCGTGTCCACAGTCGGATAGAAGACGAGGTCGGCCCCCGCGCTCGCACAAAGTTCCAGATCGCGTTCTCGTGGACGAGGGTATCGGTTGAAGTCTTCATTCGGGCCGAATTGCGTCGGGTTGACGAAGATGCTGACCACGACAAACCCGCACTCGGCCCGAGCGCGTTCGATCAAACTGACGTGCCCCGCATGCAAGGCCCCCATTGTCGGCACGAACCCGATTGCCCGATCGGCTCGCCGCGCGGAAGCGACTGCGGCCCGGACTTCTGTGACCGATTCGGCCACGAGTAACAATGTCGGAGGAAGGGCGGTCACGAGAGTTCTCACGGAAACGCATACGCGCGGTTGGTGCGATCGAAGTCGATGTCCGTCAGCTTCACGTTTGCCTTGAGGTTCGCGTAGGTGTACTCCTCAATCACAGGCGGAGCTTTGTCGTTTTTTTGAGGAAAACCAAGCTGCTCGACTCGAATCGCCAACCCCGTTTGGGTCTCAATCCAAAGTCGCGTGATGTGGAACTTGAACTGGTTGCGAGGCGTCGGGTGCAGCGACTCGTACGCAATGCAGACTTCGCCACTGGGCAGCTTGGCACTCGGATACTTCTGCGTTTTGACCTCGCCGAATTTTCCTTCGTCCTCCCATTGCTTGATGACTTTTTCGAGCATGCTCTTCAAGCCGATCATTGTCACGGGATAGCGGTTCTCGGCCATGACATCGGCGGCGTTCGGGGCACGGAAGACGGTCCCGGCCAGCGACTTCAAACCGGCTTCGTGGATCAAGAGTTGGTTGTTATTTCGGCCGTGAAAATAAATGACTTCGCGCCCGGCGCTGGCATCCATGAACTTCAAATAGACGCTGAAGGGTTCTTCGCGCAGCTTTAACTTCATTGTCGTGGCTTGGAGGCGGCGACCGAGCAGTTCTCGTTTGACAAAGTCGGCTTCGTATTCCTTGAGGGCCTTCAAGGCTTCGCGCGCCTTGTACGCTTCTTGCAGCGGCAGGTAGAGCGGGTGAGCTTCGTCGATGGGAGGCTTGGGGAGTTCCGACGCGGCAGAGTCCGTCGAGGCGACAGACGTAACAGGCGACGCCTCTTTCACCGCCGTTTGCGGCGGCGACTTCGCCTTCTCGCTCGGGTCGCTCTTGGGCGGGTCGGCGGCAAGGACGACGACAGACAACGCCAGAGAACTGAGGCACGCGCAGACGATCACGACCACCGCAGATCGTGCGCGAGTGCCGTGAGAAAACAACTTTTGAATCGACATCGTTATTCACCCTCCCGAAACGGGCAGGGGCAATCGTCCCACAAAACTTGCTTACGATTCCCCGGCTATCTCGTCAGTGAGAACACTAGCTGAGGATTCAAAAACAGGCAAACCCAATCAGTGCCAGCGTCCATCGAACGCGGACGGAATCCACTCAAACGGAATCACTCTTCCACCGCAGATTCCTCGGCCCCGTATCACTTCAGATGGGCCATGATTTTCTGATCGAGGTTTGGGATGCGGCGGCGCAGCTGTTGGCTGAGTGGTGTGGGGGCCTTGCCTGATTTGATCTCGTCGAAGTAAGCCGCTAGAGCTTCCCGCGCAGCGGGCGGACCGTGCAGGATGAAGTGAACGACGCCCCACGCATCGCGGTAGTCATCCTTGTCCATGTCGAGCATCTCGCGCTTGGCTTCGAGTTTTTCGATCCCCGGCTTCCAACCGAGCCACATCGCACGCTGAATCTCGGCTCGGTGAGGATGGTGCTTCTCGCGCTGGCCTGGCGACGCCTCGAAGTATTCGGCGAAGCCTTCATCCAGCCAGAGCGGTACATAAGGCAATGCCGTATGGAGCAATGCGTGCGTCGTTTCATGCCGCACATCTGTATCCAGGCCACGATGGCGGTAGGCGTAGACTCGCCCGGCATCGGTTCCCTGCACAAACAACGCACGACGCTTGGTTCCATCAGGGATGCGTTTGGACAGATAGCTCACGTAGGATGAGTGACTCTTGAACAGATGGACTTGGATTTCGGTCGGCTCACATTTGAGCGACAACAACTCTTCGAGATCAGCCTGAAGATCGCCGAGGTCGCCTACCAGTTCGGCTACGTCGCGCAGGGCGAATTCGGAACGGATCAGGTAAGGACCGACTTGCCGCTCTTCAACCCAACCCGAGGCGGCACCCAACGACAGCGCGATCAAGATCACCGCAACAAGTCTCGCAAAGATTCCTCGCATGACGGCGGGGTTTATCCGAGCTGGCCGGAAAGGGTCAAGACGAAGCTGGCCGACACAAACTCAGGACGTGCATCGAACGACGATTTCAAGGATCATCGTTGCCATTGGACGGAATCGTTGACGCAATCCAATCTGGAGTGACTCTCGACATGCAATCCGCCTTCAAGGCCGCTCTGTTTTTGATTGTCCTGTTTGCAATCCCGGTCCTGCCGTTTCTGTGGTTAGGGGAAACGTTTGAGCAAAGTCTGTTGAAGGCCCTGCGCGAGCCGTCATCACCCGAGGTGGTCGGAGCGTGGGTTATCGGGTTGTTGGCGGCAGACATGTTCCTGCCGGTTCCGTCGAGTGCGGTTATTACGTATGCAGGCGGAAAGCTGGGATTGGTTCCGGCCACGCTCGTGTCGTGGTTTGGGTTGTCAGTGGGAACAATCGTAGGATTCGGGCTCGCGCGCATTTTTGGTGAGGCTCTCGCGCGGCGGTTCAGCGAAGCTGACGACGTAACTCGGATGAGTGACTTCATCAAACGTCATGGCCCCGTCGCGCTGGTACTGACTCGCCCCTTTCCGATCCTTGCCGAAGTGTGCGTCTTGATGTCTGGAACGGGGCGACTGAGTTGGCGTCGCTTCCTTCCGCCGGTACTGGTCAGCAGTTTGTTCCTCGCGCTGACCTACTCCGCCTGCGGCGTTTGGTTTCGAGATTCGCCGTCGTTACCGATCATCATCATCGTCGCGTCGGAAGCCGTTCCGTTGGTCGCGGCACTCGTCATTCGCCGGCGGTGGACAACCGGGTGATCCAAATCAAATGGAATCACCCGAAGTCCGTGGGGTCGGGCCCCAAGAAATTGGGCCGTGAGACAGCGAGTCCGATTTGTTGGACTGTGGCGGTTGTTCGTCGTGAGTTCAGATTTCCGGTTCTGTAGATGCCGTCGAGTGCGATGTTTGGCGAACTGGCAATACCGAACCGCCGATGAATGACAGGTTGTGAGCCGAGGGAGCAGAGCGGTAGAGTGGGCGGCGGGCTAAGAGGCAAGTTTTGATGCGCGGCCACTCTCTATCGAAGTGAATCGCGTCCGAACGCGAAAAACATCAGTAACGTCGGCAGCACTCAGCGACTTCTGCCTCCAGCAGCGGTGTGGATCGCCGAGAACGGTTTCAATCTCAGAGTGGAGTTCGGTCATCATGGCGATCAGCAAGAAGTATCTGAGTCTGGAAGAGGCGGCCTCATTGCTGAAGCTCAAGAACGAAGAGCTGATTCGGTTCCGTGAGAAGGGTGACATTCGTGGGTTTGCCGATCGCGGGAATTGGAAATTCAAGGCGGATGACGTGGAGGAATTCCGCCGGCGCCGTCAGCCCGACTCCGATCCCGACATGCAGATCATCGACGATGATAATCTCGGCGAACGATTGATGAGTGACCCTGAACTTCAAATCTCGAGCAACTCCGAGAACGCACTCGATGACGACGACGAGTTGGGGCGACAAGCGACCGTCATTCGTAAGGGACGAGAAAGCACCTCGGATAGCGATGTCAGACTGGTCTTGGATGATGGACTACGAAGTCGCTTAACGGGGAGCAGCGCCGAATTGCCGGTTCTCGATCTCAGTAAATCCGATAGCGACGTTCGGTTGATCGGTGGTTCGGGGCTCACGCTCCGTCCCGACAGCGACAGCGATGTGAAGCTCGTGAACCCGATGGGCTTGGCTCCCGATAGCGATAGCGACGTCAAGCTCGTGACTCCTTCTGGACTCGGCAACAGTGCCTCACGGTTGGCTGATTCCGACAGTGACGTGCGGCTCGCCCCGCTGTCGGGTGGGCGCAATTTCGGTGGTGGCATGCTGTCTGGTATGGGCAGCGACAGCGATGTCGCACTAATGCCGCAGGCTTCTCGCTCGGGCGGAATTGGCAACGATGATGCTCTCGACTTCAATCTCGTAGACGTGACTGCTGGCGGTTCTGCCCTGTTCGACGACGACGATGTGGGAATTGTGCTTCCCGGCGATAGCGGCATTCGGTTGAGCGGCGATAGTGGCATCCAGCTTCGCCAGCCTGCCGACAGCGGCATCCTGCTCGAAGGGGCCGACAGTGGCATCCAGTTGAGTACCGGGGACAGTGCCATCAAGTTGGGTGGCGACAGCGGTTTCCGACTCTCTCCCTTGGGCGGAAGCAGTGCCAAACTGAAGGGCGGCAGCAGTATCAAGCTCAAGGGTGGCAGCAGCAAAAACCTGAAGGGGCGACAGGCGCAGGATGATCTCGGCGCGACCGCCCCGATGATGCTCGCGTCCGGTGACGACGATGATTTGAACGCCACGTCGCCAATGCTGCTAAATCAGGAAGACGATTTGAGTAGCACCGACCTTGAGATGCCAATGCTCTCGGCGGATGACGGAGGTTCGGGAGCAATCGGTGGTCGCACGGCGTCGATCGTGATGTTCGATGACGACGACCAAGATGACGCTACAGGAACACTGAAGAAGCCTGCTGGCAAGAAGACTTCGGGAGACTCCAGCTTCGATTTTGATGACGAAGTGGAAGGCGATGAAGAGCTGGAGGTCAGCGAGGATGTGCTCGGCGAGGACGACGAACTAGAAGACCTCGACGCCTTTGATTCGGACGACGATGAGTTCGATGAATCGTTTGAATCGGGGGCGAGTCAGCTCGGTTTCGGCCGTCGTCAGGACAAGATCGTCGCGCCGCAAGAAGCGGAATGGGGTACCGGCTTCTTCCTCGGACTTCTGGCCTCGACGTTCGTGTTAATGGCCGGTGCCCTGTTGTCGGTGGATTTGCTCCGCACGACATGGGCCGGCAGTGAATCGTCGATCTATCAGGGCGAGTTCATCGGGTTGTTCGCCGGACTGTTCCAGTAGGGCGAACCTGACGACGACTTGATGTCAGCCAACACATTAGAGGACGTGGCACTCTTGCCCGTCCTCTGTTCGTTGGCAGAGCCGGAGTATGGATGAAGCAGATGCCGCTACGGCAGGTTTTGCCGCATTCGCTCCGCGCGAGGGGAGTTCCTCGCGAATCCTGCACACGAACCGGGACTTTCGCTCAAGACTCCCCTTGGCGAGCGTTTAGTCGGTTTCTATAAACCGCCCGCTCAGCCGTTCCAGCCGGAAGGCGACCATCGCGGGAACTTTGGTTGTCGTCTCGGAATGGCTGTCCTGTCAGCGGGTTTTCTCCCCCGGTTCAATCACATTCACTGTTCGATGGCGGTTTCGTCACGACGCCTGAACGTCGCGCTGCGGTCGTGTTCTCATTTCAAAAGGACTCGATTGAATCGCGATCCGTTCGTTGGTCGTGGGCCGCGCTTATCGCCCAGGAGTCCTCGATGTCTCAACGAAGTCGAACCTGTTTGTTGTTGGCTCTGTCGCTCGCGGTGATGGCTCCGCTCGGTTGCCGTCATGCCCCTCGGAACGCTCTTCAACAGAGCCAGCTTCGGGCGCATCAGCTCTATCAGCAGAACCGTGCCCTCGCGATGGAACGTAACGGCTTGGGGATGAGCCAGTCTGGGTTGGCTGCGGATCGCGCTCGGCTAGAGCAGCAATATCTCGCGACGAAGCAAAGCCTCGATGCGGCGAATGCTCGACTGGAGAATATGCAGGCTTCCAACGGTCAGCTCGAAGATCGTTTGAAGAGCAAGTTGATGAGTGACCGCCCGAGTACGAACCCGCTCTCCGAGGATGCCACGCTGAGAATGAAACGACTCAAGGAGAAGTATCCTGAGTTCGAGTTCGATCCTTCCACGGGAGTCAGCAAGTTTTCGACCGACCTGCTGTTCAACTCGGGCAGCGATGACGTTCGCCCCGAAGCGATGAAAGTCCTGCAAGAGTTCGCCTCGATCATGAACCAGTCAGATGCCCGCCACCTGAAAGTGTTGGTCTCGGGACACACGGATGACCGCCCGGTCGCGAAGAAGGCAACTCAAGACAAACACGGTGACAACATGGGACTGTCGGCTCATCGCGGTCTGACCGTGGTGCGTGCTCTCAGAAAATCAGGCATCGACGAGAAGCGAATGGGCGTGTCGGGCTACGGAATGCACCAGCCGGTCGAGGCCAACAAAACCGAAGCGTCTCGCTCGAAGAACCGCCGCGTGGAAATCTATGTCCTCGCCCCGGATGCCTCGGTGGCCGGTTGGGATCCGGGTTCAGAGACCCGCTGACGACGGAAGTGTCTGACGCGACCAAGACGATGAAATACAACAGCCCGGCTTCTCGTTGAGAGGCCGGGCTTTGTCATTTGTCAGTGGGCAGCAAATCCATATTTCACGCGGCGGAAATTGACGCAATGTCGCGCTACTGTAGTCTTGTCGCTCCGCCGACGAAACATCTTGTCGGCGGAGCGACAAGACAAGAGTAAAGTCTCCAGCGATTGCGTCAGTTTCCCCCGCGCGAGGTTTAAGCGGACTGCGCGAGAACCACGTCATCTTCAGCCGAGTCCTCGTCACCGTGTGACTTGCCGAGCAGCGCCTGCTTTCCCTGCGGTGTCAGTTGATACCGCATCCCGGCATCGCGTCCCGCCAGATCGAACTTGAGAAACCCGAAGGCGATCAGCTTGCCGTGAATGGAGGGCAACTTGGTCGAGTCGATCGACGCGACTTCGGTCACGCGGGGAATCCAGCCGTCGAACTCCGGCAATTGCTCTCGCGATTGAGTTTGAAGGTCGTGATAGATTTTCAGCGCCGCCCGCCACTCGGGATTTCGCCGCAACTGATCGAGTTCAAAGTCGTCTACCATGCTCGTTGGTATCGGCCCGAGTCCGAGCGGCCTCTCACCAGCAACCGGTTCGCACGCGCGACCACTCCGCGCGGCACGGTCCCTCGATTCGGATCGACTGGCATCTTCGGACGAGTCCATCAGCCGAGCAATCCAAATTGAATCCCGGC
>JAYTXB010000766.1:0-6050 GCA_043743205.1 Schlesneria sp. | reverse complement strand
TGAGAAAAATCGCCATTCGGGAGGGCGGAGCCGTTCCGAACGAGAATGTGACATTTCTAAGTTGGTGAACCCTGTGACATTTCTATCTTGGTCCGACACTCGCATCGGTTGATTTGACGGCATACAACTCGACCGCTAACATGCCGCCCCGCTGAGTAGGGGTTGTGCGAGATTCTGTGGTGCCTGATCGGAACTGCATGCGGAACATCGCCTCATAATTCGTGGAGGAGTCGGCAACGTGTCTGAGATCGTGGTGAAGGATTTCCTTGAAGCTGGCATTCATTACGGGCACCGAACGAGTCGGTGGAACCCAAAGATGCGACCCTATATTTACGGTCGCCGGAATCTGATCCACATCATTGACGTGAAAGAGTCCGTTCGAGGTCTTCTGCGTGCCAAGCGATACCTTCAGAAGGTTTCGGCGGCAGGCAGTCTCGTTCTGTTCTGCGGTACGAAGAAGCAGGCCGCAGACACGATTCGCGACTCGGCCGTCGCCGTCAACATGCCTTATGTTGACTACCGCTGGCTCGGCGGCACCTTTACCAATTTCCGCACGATTCGCAGTCGCATCAAGCGACTCGAAGAGTTGGATCAAATCTTCAGTTCCGGTGCGATCGACACGTATTCGAAGAAGATGCAGTCCACGCTGCTGCGCGAACACAAGAAAATGCTGCGGAACCTGAATGGTCTGCGCATCATGAATCGCCTCCCCGAGGCGATCATCGTCGTTGACCCTCGTAAAGAGCACAACGCCGTTCACGAAGCACGTCTCGTGGGGATCAAGATTATTGGATTGCTGGACACGGATTGTGATCCCGATCTGATCGACCTGCCTATTCCCGGTAACGATGACAGCATCCGGTCGATTCAGTTGGTGCTCAAGCACCTGACCGCCGCAATTGTCGAAGGTCGTGCTAGCCTGCCCAAGGACAGCGCTGTTGCTGCGGAAGAACTGCAGTACAAGGCTGTTCCCTCGATTCAGTCCTAGGCTTCTTCGTCTTGAGCCACGCTAGGTTGCGGTGAGTTGTTCCCCGCAGCCGCTAGGCTTTTGATGAGGCCACCGTTTTTTCGGCTTCTGGGGTCGATCGTATTCGGTTGCCTCGCGTCACTAGTGTTCTACCGATTGTTGGAATGTTCGTCGAAGGAGTGTTTGTGATGGCAGAGATCACTGCGCAGGCCGTTAAGCAACTGCGTGATCTGACCGACCTTCCCATGATGGATGTGAAGAAGGCGCTTGTCGAAGCGGGTGGAGATCAAGAGCGGGCGATTGAAATCCTGAAGGAACGCAACAAGAAGGTCATGCTGAAGCGGCTGGAAAACTCCACTTCAGAAGGGGTTGTTCGCGTTGCCGTTTCTGCAGACGGTTCTGTGGGAGCCATGGTTGAGCTTCAGTGCGAGTCCGCTCCTGTCGCCAAAGCCGACGACTTCGTCTTCCTTGGTGATCAACTCATCAAGCAACTGCTGAATGGTCCAGGCGCTACGACCCCCGAAGAACTTTTGTCGCAGGGTGTTCCTGATCGCGCGGGCCAGGCGCTGGGTGGCCTGCTGGAAGAAGTTGTTGGCAAGATTCGCGAGAAGATGGTTTTGTCGCGTGTCATCCGCGTGGATGGTCCTGTTGGTGGCTACGCTCACCACGACGGGAAGACCGGCGTGTTGCTGCGGGCTTCTGGCGAAAACAAGACCGTTGCTATTCTTCGTGATGTCGCGATGCACGTCGCCGCATTGAAGCCAATTGTGACGAACAGCGAAGAACTGTCTGGTGACTTGGTCTCCGCTGAGCGAACACGCTTGACGGAAGAGGCGGCTGCGTCGGGCAAGCCCGCCAATATCGTCGAAAAAATCGTGGATGGCCGGATGAAAACGTTTTATGCCGAGAATGGCGTGTTGGGCTTCCAGTTGTTTGCCAAAGACGACTCCAAGACCGTCAATCAAGCCTTGGCGGAGAATGGACTGAAGGCAGTTGGTTTTACGCGGTGGGTCTTGGGAAATTGAAACCCGTCGCGCGGTGGAGTGGCTCGGTTATCGAGCAGTCTTGAGTTTAGCGCGGGGGGCAAATTTGCCCCCTGTTTGTTTTGGTTGTCGCTGCTTTTTGAGGAAAGACCCGCAAGCAGCTTGGTGCGATTGAGCCAACTCACGGAGGGAGGTCGTTCATGACGGACAACGCTGTAACAGACAACTTGCTCGCGGAGAGAGCCGTTCCGAAATACAAACGAGTACTGCTAAAGCTCAGCGGTGAAAGTTTCGCTCGGCCGGGGGAATCGGGAATCTGCCTGTCTGAAGTTCAGATCATCTGCGAACAGATCAAGCGAGTCGTTGAATCCGGCGTTCAACTGGCGATTGTCTGTGGCGGTGGAAACATACTTCGAGGACGCGAATTTTCCTCGTCCAATTCGATCGTCGTTCCTGCTACTGCCCATTACATGGGAATGTTGGCCACGGCGATGAATGCTCTCGCCTTGCAAGACTCGTTGGAACATTTTGGGGTTCCGACACGTATTCAAAGCGCGATCACGATTCCACCGGTTGCCGAGCCATTCATTCGGCGCCGTTGCATCCGTCATTTGGAGAAGGGCCGGGTCGTGATCCTCGCCGCTGGAACAGGCAGTCCGTTCGTGACAACCGACACTGCTGCTGCACTTCGTGCGCGAGAGATCGATGCTGACCTCGTGGTCAAAGCGACGCGTGTCGATGGCGTTTATTCTGACGACCCACTCAAAAATCCACACGCCGTGCGGTACTCCGAGATCAGCTTCCAGGATGTCCTACGTCAGAATCTGCAGGTGATGGATGCTCAAGCCATTCATCACTGCATGGAGCACGACATTCCGATCGTCGTCTTGAACTATCAAAAGCCGGGAAACATCGAGCGAGCGATTGCAGGCGAGCGGCTGGGAACTCGAGTGAGTTCCAGCCCTTGAGCATTGATCGCTGCGATGGTTGTTAGAGACACGGTTCAGCAAAAGAGATTCGCTCGGTTGATGTCTGCGGAGCAGTCTTACCGGTTGATGACGTTGTGGTGCTGTTGTTGTGTTTGCCCCCTTCAATTCCAGGAGTTGGTCTCTCATGGACACTGACGAAATTTTGATGGACGCTGAAGAGAGAATGGAGAAAGCGGTTCACGTAGTACATCATCAGTTGCAGGGACTGCGCACCGGACGTGCCACTCCTGGATTGGTCGATTCGATTCGAGTCGACTACTACGGTTCACCGACTCCCCTCAAGCAGATCGCGACGATCAGTGTTCCTGAAGCGCAGCAGATCATGATTCGCCCCTTCGATCAGGGGACGCTCAACGATATTGCCAAAGCGATTCAATCGAGCGACGTGGGGTTGGCTCCGAACTCAGATGGTCGGGTCATCCGGCTCAACATTCCGCCGCTCTCTACCGAACGTCGCAAGCAACTGGTCTCACGATTGAAGGACTTGGCGGAAGATGGCCGCGTGGCGATTCGAAACGTTCGCCGCGACGCCAACAAACATGCGGATGTCTCCCTCAAAGACAAGACGATGAGCGAAGATATCCACGAACAAACGAAGGAGAGCGTTCAAGACCTGACTAAGCTCTATGAAGGCCAGATCAACTCGCTTGTCGAGTCGAAGGAACAAGACATCATGGAGTCGTAAGCTCTCTGGTCGGATCGCTTCGGACTTCACGACGAGGCAAGCGCGACGAGACCGGTCATCGGCCACAGATCCGCTTAGACATGCTCATCGCACGCTCTTTCTGCCAATCGGAAACAAACGCAGCCCGGCTTCCAATCAAGAGAAGCCGGGCTGCGGACGCAACGGCGACCCGGGTCGATCGTCGTCGCGTCAAATTCGATGAGCGCGTTAATCTCGCAACTTGGCCGTACCGGGGAGGGAGATCGTGCTGACTTGGTCTCCCGGCGACGCGGAGAACGCGTTCAACGAGAGGCCTAGGGAAAGGTTTGTCTGTCGGAGTGGAACCAAAACATCATCCGGAGTGAGTGTCGTCGCGGGCCTCGCTGACGAGTTGAGTCTCTTCCGTGCGACCGCGTGACTGCGAGCCGAGATTTCTAGAAAGTCCTGCTTGCGCTGCGCATCGACTCCGTCCAGTTTGCTGCCAATGGTTTCGATCCAACCTGGGTGACGTGCCATGGCCTGCGACATCAGGTGTACGAAGAGAGTCATTTGCTTGAAGTTTCGATCTGCGATCGTGTGGCTTACGGGTGAGATCGCCTTCGCTACAGTCTCGATGGCTTGAGACGGAAACTCCACGAAGACATCGCCGTAATGAGTGCCGACGATCCGTCCATCGGGTTCTCGAACAAAGCTGGTCTGCAACCGCATCAGTGACCGTGCGACAATCGGCTTCGGCAGCAGCGGACTTTTGAAGGCTCCGTCGCAGTGGATCAGCGTGTCTTCGGGCGTGTGATAAAACAACTCCACGTCTCCGACTGAACCGTCTCCCGCGTCAGCGAGGTAACGGTTCGGACCCACTTCTTGAAGTTTGAACTTCGAGATTTCCATTGCTCTCCAAGTCGCCACCGCCACGTCGGGATTGCTCACGAAGTAGCCGTAGACTTCGGGATCGACCTCAAACGAGAGCGAGGGCAACCGACGAAACATGCCGATGTTCTTCAACAGAGATTCGGCTTTGCCACGTGCTTCGAGGGTGAGACGATCCAGCGGAAGATCGTGGATCGCTTGCTTCCGAACCGGAGTCGTGGACGATCCCAATTTGATCGTGTTCACACCCAGCGTTTGGAACGACTCGTCGGAATCCGGGTCCGCCGCTGCGACTCTGGCGACGCCTGATTCCAGACCGTCTCGTGGCAAAGCCGGATCGGCTGCCCAGCCGGAGCCGGACCAGCCCGTTCCCGCCCAAGCCAATCCACACAGGACACTGGCGGAGCAGGCCCAGCGCCGACGAAAACGTTGTCGATGACGAGTCATCTCGGTCAATCCCCCCGAACCGATTCTGCCACTTGGACTGGCTGATCGGCACTTGGCCGTAGAGACTTGGCTCACGGCAACGCCGCGTCCGAGTTGTACCTGTGATCGTCCACTCCCCCACAATTTCCGATCGCGGGGAGTGGCCGATCATCGGCACAATGTCTTTCATCGGCACGACTGCTACGACCAGTACAGTCGGAATAATGACTCAAGTCCGATAGTTCGAGGGGGGAAGCCACAGTTCACAAACCTGTGTCCCCGCGTTCCGAATGGACACGGCCAACATCGCCGAGACGTTTCTTTCACAGCCTGGAGCCGACGAAATGCCGCAACCTCACCTGAAGCTGGTTCACGAAGTCTCCCTTCTCCTGCGACAAACGAAATCGCGAGTTGTTTTTGCGGAGAGCTGTACTGGCGGACTCGTCGCGGCGTCTCTCGCGCGAGTGCCGGGGATTTCTGAGTGCTTGTGCGGATCGGCCGTTGTTTACCGGCTCGACACGAAATCGAAGTGGCTCGAGATTCCTGCCGAACTCTTGGCTGACCCTGGTCCGGTCAGCGATGTCATCGCGCGACTCATGGCAGCACGCGTCCTCGCCATCACGCCTGAAGCCGACTTGGCGGTGTCGGTCACAGGGCATCTCGGCCCGGGAGCGCCGAGCGATTTGGATGGTGTCGTCTACATTGGCGCGGCGTGGCGCGACGACGTTCGCGATGTTCCGTGTGAGACTTCGGCGGAGCCAGCCCCGTCCAACGACTTGATCGCTGTGAAAGGGACGGTTGTTCGGTATCAACTGCCGCTCGAACAGTCCGACACCGACACTGTGGAGTCGAGCAGCCTCAACACCGGTGACACTCGACGCGAGCAACGACAATGGATGGCCGTTGAACTCGTGTTGGAAACCGTGAAGCGGGCGCTGGCGACTCGAACGACATCCGTAATTGAACGAGGCAAGTAGGAGTCGCTCCCGCTACGGAGCTTCATACGGTTGCGCGGTGGCCGGTGCGGGGGTGACTTCCGTCTGTGGACTCGACTGTAAGGCGAGCGGCAGGTGAGGATTTACCGTAGACCGGACGCCTTCGTCCGGTCTGTTTGAGCCGACCGGACGTAGGCGTCCGGTCTACGGTTGGTATGC
>JAYTXB010000765.1:0-5820 GCA_043743205.1 Schlesneria sp. | reverse complement strand
AGGGCAGCGGACATGCTGCGATGTTGTGCGGGTTGGTGCTTCGTTCAACATTGACACTTGTAGGGTCGGTGATGATAGCAGCGACTCGCACACGTCTGTAGCTCACTCGGCCACTCAGGGCTGTGAGGCGAGGTGATCGTTGATTGCCTCTCGTCGAAGCCCGCCGCTATTATCTCGCCGCATCAACGGGGATTGGCTCGGCAGAATTCTTGTCGAGCCGTTTTTTGCCTGCAAAAGGAAGAGACAACGTGTTTGGAACGATGGCGATGGTTGGGGCGACGGGCGCGGTCGGTCGCATCATGTTGCAGTTGTTGGAAGAGCGACCGATGCTCGCGAAGACGTATCGGTTCTTGGCCTCGGCCCGCAGTGCGGGAACGATTCTGAAGTTCAAAGGACAAGACTACACCGTCGAACTGCTGGAACCGACCGCGTTCAAGGGAGTCGATCTTGTCATCGCGACCACGCCTGATGAAGTGGCTGCCGAGTTCCTCCCACACGCCGTCGCCGCTGGTTGCAAGGTCATTGATGAGTCGGGCTACTTCCGGATGCACGACGATGTGGCGCTCGTCATTCCCGAGATCAATCCGCAGGATGCGCTCAATGCGAAGGGGATCATCGCCAGCCCCAACTGCTCAACGACGCAGATGGCTCTCGCGCTGAAGCCACTTCACGACGCCGCGCGAGTGAAGCGAGTCGTCGTCAGCACCTACCAAGCGGTGAGCGGTGCGGGACTCGTCGGAACGGAAGACCTTTACGGTGCGACTCGCGCGAATTTGGATGGCACCATCTACGAGCAGAAGGCGTTCAAGTCGCCGATCGCGTTCAATGCCATCCCGCAAATCGGCGGCTTCAAGGAACAGGGCTACACCAGTGAAGAGATGAAAATGGTCTATGAGACTCGCAAGATTCTCGGCGACCAGTCGATCATGGTCTGCCCGACCTGCGTCCGCATCCCGGTTGCCAACTGTCACAGCGAAACGATTCTCGTCGAAACCGAACGCCCAATCTCGGTCGAAGAAGCCAAGAAACTCTTCTCCGCCTTCCCCGGCATCAAAGTCGTGGACGAAGAGAAACAGGGTGGCTACCCGATGCCCTGCGACTGCACCGGCAGCGACCTCGTCTTCATCGGCCGCATCCGCAAAGACCTGACCAACCCGAACGGCCTCACGTTCTGGTGCGTCAGCGACAACCTTCGTAAAGGTGCCGCAACGAACGCCATCCAGATCGCTGAGTTACTGGCAAAACATCAAGCATAGAACTGCGATTCCGACTGCAATCGAAAAACACATCAGGGACAATTATGAGTCAGTTTCAGTACCGCGACGGCGAATTGTTTTGTGAGGACGTGTCAGTGACGAAGCTGGCCGAGCAGTATGGGACTCCGTTGTGGGTCTACTCGAAGTCGTTTTTGTTGGGGCAGCTCAACCAGATTCAGGCCGCGTTTGCCGAGGTTGATCCGGTCATCTGTTACTCGGTGAAGGCGAACTCGACACTCGGTATCTTGAAGGTGATGCACGAGGCCGGGAGCAGCTTCGACGTGGTGTCGGGAGGCGAACTGTATCGCGTCAAAGCGGCGGGGGCCGACACGACGAAGGTTGTCTTCGCGGGGGTCGGCAAGACGGACGAAGAGATTCGGTTCGCGCTCGATAACGACATCCTGATGTTCGATGTCGAGAGCGAAGCGGAACTCGATGCCATCGCCAACGTCGCCGGTTCGATGGGCAAAGTTGGTCGCGTCGCGCTGCGGCTCAATCCGGACATCGACGCGAAGACTCATGCCAAGACGACGACCGGCAAGAAGGGGAACAAGTTCGGGATGGACATCGAACGGTTTCGCGAACTGGCCGCGAAAGTCTTGCGAGACCAGCGGCTCGCGCTGAAGGGGATTCACATGCACCTTGGTTCGCCGATTCTCACGACCGATCCATATGAGGCCGCTGGGGCGAAGGCGATCGAAGTCGTTGAGGCCCTGCGTCGTGATGGCCATGACATCAACTGGATCAATCTTGGTGGCGGCTTCGGAATCAGCTACCGCGAGAACGAGGGGCTACCTGCGTCCGAATATGCGAAGGTCATCGTCCCCGCCGTGAAGACCGCCAAGTGCCGACTGGCTCTCGAGCCGGGCCGCTTCATCGTCGGCAACTCGTGCGTTCTCGTGAGTCGCGTCGTCTATACGAAACGCGAAGGGGGCAAGCTGTTCGTCATTCAAGACGGAGCGATGAACGACCTGATTCGTCCGGCGATGTACGACTCGTTCCATCGTGTCTGGCCGGTGAAGCCGAGCGTTCCAATGCCCTCGAACGTGGAAGGGGAAATCGCCGGGTGCGAGAAGACCGACGTGGTCGGCCCGGTCTGCGAATCCTCGGATTACTTCGCCAAGGATCGCTACCTGCCACCGATGCAGCGCGGCGATCTGTTCGCCACGTTCAGCGCGGGAGCCTACGGCACGGCGATGAGTAGCAACTACAACTCGCGACCGCGTGCCACCGAATTGCTCGTCGAGGGTTCGACGGTCAAGGTCATCCGCCGCCGCGAGACCTACGCGGATTTGGTGGCTCACGAATTGGATAATTGAGCACGGCTGTTGTGAAGCCGGTTTGGAGCCTGCCCGTCTCGTGTTGGACAGCGCCAACAGGCGCGGTATGGACTGCTGCTGTGCCGCCTTTGGTGATGCCAACAACATTGGTGGCAGCCTGTGCGACCTTTATCTATCATCCGCCGCATGACTCGCGACGTGAAAGTACACCTGCTGCCAAAGCTGTTTGAACCGGAAGAAGTTCGAGGCGGAATTGCCGTCGTCTTGGATGTTCTGCGGGCCTCAACGACCATCGTTCATGCCTTGGCTGCTGGTGCGAAGGCCGTTTTTCCCGTGGGCGAAGTGGACGCAGCGCGGCGTCTGGCAAGTGGCCTTCCAACCGGGAGTGTGCTGTCGGGAGGCGAACGCGATGGACTGCTGATCGACGGCTTCGATCTCGATAATAATCCGCTCGCGTACACGTCCGAAGCGGTGGCAAACAAGACCATCGTCTTCACCACTTCGAATGGAACTCGAGCCCTGCTGCACGCTGCTGAAGCCGATCGGATTTTGATCGGCTCATTCGTCAATCTGCAAGCAGTCGTGAACACGCTCGTCACCGACACACGGCCGATTCACTTGATCTGCGCGGGAACGATGGGGCGTGTCTCGTTGGAAGACGTGCTCTGTGCGGGAGGCATCTGCCACCGGTTGCAAGTTTGGGCCGACGAGTACGGAGTCGGCGACGACTTCGACTGCGATGATGATCAGACACAACTCGCTCTCGACCACTATTGGTTTCGCGCGGCGGCTCCGGTGGACAACGATTCCGAGGCGATTGACGAAGCGTTACGCCTGAGTCGCGGTGGTCGCAACTGCCTGCGACTCGGCTTCGATGAACAGATCACTCGCTGTGCAACGTACGATCTGTTTGATCTCGTTCCCGAGTACGACAAGTCGAGCAAATCCATCACTCTCCCTGATTCCTGCACCCTGATTCCTGCACCCTGATTCCTGTTCTGAAAGGCTTCCCGACATGGCCGTCGAAAATCGCATGGACAAGATCGTCGCTCTCGCCAAACGGCGCGGGTTCGTATTTCAATCTTCGGAAATCTACGGCGGCTTGAACGGCTTCTGGGACTACGGCCCGCTCGGCGTTGAATTGAAACGCAACGTGCGACAGGCCTGGTGGTCCGACATGATTACTGCGCACGACGAAGTCTCGACGCTTCCCGGTGCACCATCGAGCTTCGACATGGTCGGTCTCGAATCGTCGATCGTGATGCACCCGCAAGTCTGGAAAGTGTCGGGCCACTTCGATCTCTTCGCTGACAAACTGGTCGATTGCCGTGAGTGTAAAGGCCGATTCCGCGCGGACCATGTGGGGACCAGCGAATGTCCGCTCAAACCGTCCAAAACGCCGGGGCAGCATGACAAGTGCCAGCTCACCGAACCGCGTGATTTCAATCTGATGTTTGAGACGTATACGGGAGCCGTGCGCAGCGAAGAGAACAAAGCCTTTCTGCGTCCCGAGACGGCACAGGGAATGTTCGTCAACTTCAAGAACATCTGCGACTCCAGTCGCGTGAAGATTCCGTTCGGCGTGGCTCAGATTGGCAAGAGCTTTCGCAACGAGATCACACCGCGCAACTTCACGTTCCGCTCGCGTGAGTTCGAGCAGATGGAGATGGAGTTCTTCTGTCACCCGTCACAGTCGCTGGCGTGGTATCAGTACTGGCGCGACCGGCGTTACAACTGGTACATCACGCATGGCATCTCGAAGAACAACCTGATCCTGCGTGAACACGCCAAGGAAGAATTGGCTCATTACTCGGTCGGCACAGCGGACCTCGAATACGCCTTCCCGTTCCTCGAAGCAGGCTCGTTTGGTGAGTTGGAGGGAGTCGCTCATCGGGGTGACTTCGATCTTCGGTCGCACTCCGAAGGGAAGCTCTGCAAAGTGGACGGGCAGTTGGTCGTGGAGACCGGTCCCGATGGCAAGCCCAAGTACACCGGCAGCGGTCGCGACCTGACCTACTTCGATGACCAGGCGCGCGAACGGTATCTGCCGCACGTGATCGAGCCTGCAGCCGGATGCGATCGAGCCACTCTGGCATTCCTCTGCGAAGCCTTCCATGAAGATCAGCAGCCGGACGACAAGGGCGTGATGCAAGAGCGGCTCATCTTGAAGCTGCACCCGAAGTTGGCTCCGGTGAAGGTCGCCGTCTTCCCGTTGACGAAAAAGGACGGTCAGCCAGACAAGGCGGCGGAGATTTACCGCGCCTTCAAACGAGAAGGGATCGCTGTCGAGTACGACCAGCAGGCGGCAATCGGTCGCCGCTATCGTCGCATGGACGAGATCGGTACGCCTTACTGCATCACGGTCGATGGCGACACGCTGTCGGGCGACGGAGGCAAACGCGACACCGTCACAATCCGCGATCGCGACACGCTCGAACAGATTCGCATCCCTATAAGCGAAGTCGTCGAACACGTGCGCGGGCGGCTTCGATAACAACCCGCTGAGTCGATTGGGATCGGGCGTTTCCATTTTGAAATGGAAACACCCGGCCCCTTCCTTCAAATCGCTCAACTCCCCGAACGTCTCCGCGCGAAAGTCATCTCAACAAGGTCAATCAATGCTGCATGCAGTCATCATGGCGGGAGGAAGCGGGACTCGCTTCTGGCCGCAGAGCCGCCAGCGGCATCCGAAACAGTTCCTGACCTTCACGGGAACCTGCTCGTTGCTGCAAGACACGGCGGGGCGATGTCTGCCCGTTGTTCCCGTCGAGCGGACATGGGTCGTGACCAACGCCAATCATGCCGTCGAGGCGGGACGGCAACTCCCCGAGGTCGCGGCCTCGCAAATTTTGGTCGAGCCGTGCGGGCGCAACACGGCGCCGTGCATTGGCTTGGCGGCCATTCAACTGCTGGCGGTCGATCCCGATGCCACGATGCTGGTCATGCCAGCCGATCACGTCATTCAACCGATCGCCATGTTTCAACAGGCGGTTCGAGAGGCGGAGGCCCTCGTCGAACGTGAGCCTTGTTCGCTCGTGCTGTTCGGGATCGAACCGACATATCCGGCGACCGGCTTCGGCTACATTCAACGCGGTGCATGTGTGACGATGGCTGCTGTGAGTGACACCAAGGAATGCTCTGAATCAGCCAAGCCTGCACACGGTTGCCCCACGTTTCGCGTCCTGAGCTTTCAAGAGAAGCCGAACCAACTGACGGCCGCACGGTACGCGGCGTCGGGCGAGTACTACTGGAACTGCGGCATCTTCGTCTGGCGCGCCCAAGCG
>JAYTXB010000764.1:0-1084 GCA_043743205.1 Schlesneria sp. | reverse complement strand
GGCGGACACACGGGGATTCACCTGCACTTCAAGCCGTGGACTGGCCACGAACACTTTCAGATCACCAACAACACGTTTGTCGGCACGCAGTACTGGTTCAGTTGGATGGACTCCTTCCCTGCCCCGAACGCCCAGACAGCGCGCGGCCCGTCCCGAGTCTGCAACAACCTGATCCTCGGCGGTGAACGCACGCTCGGAGACAATAAACAGTGGGACGCTGCGATCAGCGCGTGGACGTTTGCCAACAACTGGTGGGAACGAGACGCCACGACCAAGCCTACTGCCAATCGCGACGACCGCATCGCCGAAATCCGTGACCAAGTCGATGTCCCCGTCCGCGTGGGCCAATCGCATCCCGAGTACCTCGTCCCCGCGACCGCCTCCCCACTACTCACCTCAGGAACAGGCGGCGATCTCCCCACGTACATCGGAGCCAAGTCGCGACTCAACCCATAACGCGGCTCCGCCTCTGACCAAAGTCGCCATTATCGCTGCGCGTGATGAACGGCCGATGGTGCGTTCCGAAGACTCCACGCACCCGACAGAACTGTCGGTCCAAGGCTACCGTGAATGGCACCCGGCGAAGTTCGCGCCGAATCCAATTCGGCAAGCTGGAGCTTGGGAACGAGGGGGAAAAACGAGGGGGAAGGAGTTGTCCTACGGCGACCAGCACGAGTTACACCTCACGCGGCCAAAGCTGAGACACTGGCGAGCCGCAGGCCGTCAGGCTGCGGGTTCTTATCGCCGCAGAAAACCCGTGGCCTCACGGCACACGGCTCGCCTAAAACAGCTCACTCATGGCCGTGCGAGGGCTCGGCTGGGGGTCTTCACGAGCTACGGTTGGGAGAGCCGTCATTGCTCGTGGGCGAGCAATGGCGGCTTTTCTGCTAAGCTGCGGCGCTGGCTCAAGGCCATTGCTTGATCGTTCTCCCGCGCAGCCTGACGAGACCACTTGGACATGTTCGAGCAAGCCTTCAAAAACATTGACGACGTTCTCTGGAAGGACGCCGGCTGCACCAGCGAGCTCGACTACACCGAGCAATCCTCCTGGCTGCTGTTCCTGAAATATCTCGATGCCCTCGAA
>JAYTXB010000763.1:0-2092 GCA_043743205.1 Schlesneria sp. | reverse complement strand
TTCAACCGATCCGCAACGGGGATCGAAAAAGGATTGTCGGCCAAGGGGATTTCGGATTCGTTGCGCATGAACGGGTCTCGTCAGTGAGCCAGTGGAATAAGTGTCTGGAGTTCAGCCCAGCCAAAGCGGCGGGAGTCTAGCAGACACCAGAAACGCTCGGAAGTTCAGCCTCGGAGCTAGTCCGCACTCCCTGCCGCCTGTTAAAACGGCTTCCCCCACCAGCTCCCGCCCAATTGCACTTGTTTTAGAAATTAGCCGGAACGCGCTCGCGTCCGGTTTGCTGAGAACGACGAGAACCGGACGCGAGCGCGTTCCGGCTGATGTGTTCGGTTGATCTAAAACAAGTGCCATTGAGCTCCCGCCAGGACTCTTCGCGTCCGTGAGATCGCGCAACGAACAGGATCAAATCATGACATCCGATTGCAGTGGTCAGAGCTTTGGTTCGCGGCGTGATTTTCTCGCGTCGAGTGCTTTTGGTATCGGATCGTTTGCGTTGGCGAGCCTGCTGCGTGACGAGGGATTACTCGCCGCTCCGCCGATCAAGCCGAAGGACGGTCAGCCGCACGACATGTTGCCGCGCGCCGCGCACTTCGCGCCGCAGGCGACGGCGATGATCTCGATGTTCATGCACGGCGGACCGGCGCACATGGACCTGCTCGACCCGAAGCCCGAGCTGACCAAGCACAACGGCATGGACTACGGCGGTGAGGTCGTCTTCAGCTTCGCGAACCGGGCGAGCAAAAAGTTGTTTGGCTCACCGTGGCAGTTCGCCAAGCACGGCGAATGCGGCACTGACGTGAGTGAACTCCTGCCGAACACCGCTTCGATCGTCGATGACATCTGCGTGATTCGTTCGATGCACACGGGACACAACGGGCACGAGGTCTCGATCCGCTACTTCCACGGCGGCATCCCGGCGGTGACGGGGCGGCCGACGATGGGAAGTTGGATCACGTATGGTTTGGGCAGTGAGAGTCAGAACCTTCCGGCGTATTTGGTCCTCGCCGATCCGGGCGGACATCCCGTTGACGGGACTCATAATTGGGAGAGCGGTTTCATGCCGCCTCTCTTTCAGGGGACGGTCCTGCGCGCCCAGGAGCCGCGCATCTTCAATCTCGATCCGCCACCCAAACTGCGCGGAACCGTGCAGCAGCAGAATCTGGCGTTGCTGGCGAAGCTCAATCGCAAGCATCTCGAACTGCATCCGGGTGAGGCGGACCTCGAAGCGCGCATCGCCAGCTATGAGTTGGCCGCAGCCATGCAGACCGCCGCGAAGGAAGCGCTCGACATCACTCAGGAACCGCTGCACATTCACAGGCTCTACGGTTTGGATCAGGACGAGACGCGCGAGTACGGCACGCGCTGTCTGATCGCGCGCAGACTCGTCGAACGAGGTGTTCGTTTCGTGCAGATGTTCCTTGGCGGACAGCCTTGGGACACGCATCAGGAGATTCGCAAGAACCTCCCTGCGGTCTGTCGTCGCACCGATCAACCCGCCGCAGCGTTGGTGAAGGATCTGAAGCAGCGCGGCATGTTGGACACGACACTCGTGCATTGGGGAGGCGAGATCGGTCGCCTCCCGGTCTGCGAAGGAACGATGGACGCGCAGAGTGGCCGTGATCACAACGGTCAGGGCTTTTCGATCTGGCTCGCGGGGGGAGGCATTCGCCCCGGCATGACCTACGGTGAGACAGACGAGGTCGGTCACAAAGCGGCGGTGAACATCGTCACTCCAAACGACTTCCAAGCGACGATCTTCAACCAACTCGGCCTCGACCACACGAAGCTCGCGTACCAGTTCAATGGCCGCGAACAGCAAATCACCGACGGCCGCCCCGCCCGCGTGGTCAAAGAAATCTTGAAGTCCGCCTGACTCTTCCCAAATGACCAATCACAAATGACCAGTGACTCCTTCCGCCCCCGATTCACCGAGCAGCAGGCGGCAGCCATCGAGACGCGCGGAGTCTCCATTGCCCTCTCGGCGGGAGCCGGTTGCGGCAAGACGTTCGTGCTGACGCAGCGATTTTTGAAGAGCCTCGAACCGGGAGACGATTCCGCCGAACTCCACTCGCTGGTCGCGATCACGTTCACC
>JAYTXB010000762.1:0-2107 GCA_043743205.1 Schlesneria sp. | reverse complement strand
GCTCGAAGTACGCTTGGCGGATGATCCGCGATTCGCCGTGCGAACTGCCGAGATCATGCACGAGCGAAAATTGTTCGAGGCCCAGCACGCGTGCCCCGTTTCGTGCGAGCTGCTGGCATACGGCCGCGCCCATGCCGCCGACCCCGAGGACCACCACATCAAACGTCTCAGCCACGGAAGTTGTCTCCGATTGAATGAGGTCCAGCAGGAACACTCGAAGTGGTGGACTTGCCCAAAATCAACACCGAACTTTGGTACGTCGGCCATTCCTGGCCGCCATTACACACAGCAACGACCCTGACGGGCCGTCCTACAAACGTGCGCTTCCACAAGGTCCCTGCCCGTCTGGTTTGGTCTGGTGAGGTAGCGTCTGCTGCGTCACGTTGCAATCGGAAGTGGCCTTCGTGTCACTCATCATGGTCGCTTGACCGCATGCAAGCGGTCACTCATCCTGCAAGTCGCTCGCGTTCTCTGATGTTGTTCCTGCCGAAGTGCCCACCCTGTGACTGCCCCGAAAACTGTGACTGCACTGAAACCCGATCCGCACACGTCCCCTCCATCAACTGAGGATGCGGCTCCTGCTGTGTCGAGTTGGATGTTGATCGGTCGCATGTTGGGTCTGGGCTGGAGATATCGTGGTCGCTGCCTGTTGGTTGTGATGCTCAATTTTTTGCTTGTGGCGCTGAATTTATCGGGGCTGAGTCTGGCGGGTCTGGGAATCGACGCACTGCGGGAAGAGCTTCACCCCGGTAGCCCAGCTCCTCACTGGCCTTTCGGTTGGCAGCCCCCCGTCGAGTGGACGGTGATGACGCGCATCGTGTTGATCGCCGGGTTGGTGCTCGTCGTGGCTCTGGTGCAGGCGATCTTCAAGTTCATCACGGCGGTGGCCGGAGCAGCGTTGAGCCAACAGATCCTGATTCAACTTCGCACCGACGTGTACGACAAACTTCAGCGACTCAGCTTCCGCTTCTTCGATGCGCACGACAGCAGTTCACTCATCAATCGCGTGGTCGGGGACGTGCAAGCCGTCCGTGGCTTCGTCGATGGCGTGATTTTGAAAGTGCTGACCGTTGGGTTGTCGCTGGCGGTCTATCTGGCCTACATGCTGTCAGTTCACCCGATGTTGGCTTGCGCGTGCATCGTCGCGTCGCCATTGCTGTTTGTGGGTGCGGTCTGGTTCTCGAAAACCGTTCGTCCGCTTTACAAACGCAGCAGTGAACTCGGGGACAAACTCGTGCTGCGACTCTCCGAGAACGTGCAGGGGATTCAAGTCGTGAAGGGCTTCGCGAGGGAGGCCGATGAAATCGCGCGGTTCCGCGCCGCGAATCTCGCAGTGAAGGACCAGAAGTACAACATCTTTTGGAAGCTCAGTCTCTATCAACCGACGATGGGGCTTCTGACGCAGATCAACCAATTCATTGTGATCGGCTACGGCGGTGTCCTCGTCATTCGCGGAGAATTGCCACTCGGGGCGGGACTATTCGTCTTTGCGAATCTCATTCACGAGATTGCCAATCAAGTTGGCCAGATCATCAACATCGCCAGCAGCATTCAGAGCAGCCTGACCGGTGCCGAGCGAGTCTTCGCGGTCCTCGATGCGGCGATCGAAATTGAGAGTCCGCTCGATGCGACGCGACTGCTTCAGGCACGTGGCGCAGTCGCGTTCGAGGACGTTTCGTTCTCGTTCACGCCGGGGCAACCGGTGTTGGCCGGAATCTCGATGGACATCAAACCGGGTGAGTCCATCGGAATCGTGGGTGAGACCGGCGCAGGCAAAACCTCCCTCCTGAACTTGATCGCACGATTCTACGACGCGACCTCGGGACGTGTTCTCGTGGATGGGATCGACGTGCGGCAACTCGATCTCCAAGACCTGCGTCGTAGTATCGGCATCGTCTTCCAAGAGAGCTTCCTTTTCAGCAACACGGTTGCCGCGAACATTGCCTTTGGTCAGCCCGGTGCCGAGTTAGATCGAATCGAAGCCGCCGCACGGCTCGCCTCGGCGGCGGAGTTCATCAACGAACTGCCCACCCGCTATGACAGCGTCATCGGTGAACATGGCTCGAACTTGTCAGGAGGCCAACGGCAACGTTTGGCGATCGCCCGC
>JAYTXB010000761.1:0-6436 GCA_043743205.1 Schlesneria sp. | reverse complement strand
CTCGATGCGCTCGGGCACACCAACCGCGAACTGCGTCGAGTCCGCTTCGCTCTCGACCTCTCGCTCACCTCTCATGCACCAATCACTCCCGGCACCAAGCTGCTCGCCGCCGAGACCGAGGACGAAGCGGGGTTCCTCACCTCCGTAGCCCCGTGCCCCAATGCCGCCGGAGAAACGCTGGCCCTCGGCTACCTTAAGACGAAGTTCGGCAAGCCCGACACCGCTGTCAGAGCACTCTGCGGGACCAGCCTCACGCCGGGCATCGTACTGGCCACGAGTACCGACGCCCGCTAGACGCGCACCGAACGCAATTCACGTCGCTCATTCCAGTCGATTAATTACGCGAGCAGCTTCGTCACGACGTTGCCGTGGACATCGGTCAGGCGGAAGTCGCGGCCTTGGAAGCGGTAGGTCAGCTTGGTGTGGTCGAAGCCGAGCAGATGCAGGATCGTGGCGTGCAGGTCGTGGACGTGGACGCGATCGGTGGTGGCGTTGAAGCCGAATTCGTCGGACTCGCCGAGCGTCAGGCCCGGCTTGATGCCGCCGCCCGCCAGCCACATCGAGAAGGCGTTGGGATGATGATCGCGGCCGTCGTTGCCTCCCTGCACCATCGGCGTGCGCCCGAACTCGCCACCCCAGATGACCAACGTGTCTTCCAACAGGCCACGCTGTTTGAGGTCTTTCAGCAACGCGGCGGTCGGCTGGTCGGTGTCGGCACAGTTCTTCTTGAGGTCATTCACCAGATTGCCGTGCTGGTCCCAAGCCTCGTGGAAAATCTGAACGAAGCGCACGCCGCGCTCGACCATGCGGCGGGCAAGCAAGCAATTGTTCGCGAACGACGACTTGCCCGGCTCCGCGCCGTACATGTCGAGCGTCTCCTTCGTCTCCTTGGTGAGGTCCATCAGATCGGGAGCCGACGCCTGCATGCGGTAGGCCATCTCGAACGAGCTGATTCGCGCGGCGATCTCGGGGTCGCCGGTCGCTCCGAGTCGCAGTTCGTTCAACTGACGGATCGAATCGAGCGAGTCGCGTTGAAGTTGTTCGTCGATGCCGCGCGGGTTCGACAGATACAGCACCGGCTCGGCCCCCGAACGGAACAGCACGCCGTTGTTGACGGTCGGCAGGAAGCCACTTCCCCAGTTGGACGACCCGCCGCTCGGCCCCTTCTTCCCCGAGCTGAAGACGACGAAGCCGGGCAAGTCCTGCGATTCGCTCCCCAGTCCGTACATCGACCACGCGCCGAGGCTCGGTCGGCCGAACTGCTGTGCGCCTGTGTTCATCATGATCTGACCGGGAGCATGATTGAACGCATCCGTCGTCATCGACTTCACGATCGTAATGTCATCGGCCACGGTGGCGAGATGCGGCAGCAACTCGGACAGCTCCGCGCCGCTCTCCCCATGCTTCGCAAACTTGAACTTCGGCCCGAGCAGCTTCGAGTTCGGGTTGATGAACGCCGCGCGATAGCCCTTCAACAACTCAGCCGGAGGGAGCTTGCCGTCCCACTTGGCCAGCTCGGGCTTGTTGTCAAACAGTTCGAGATGCGAGGGCGCTCCCGCCATGAAGAGATAGATCACCCGCTTGGCCTTCGCCGCGAAGTGCCCCGCTCGCGGAGCCAGCGCATTCGTGGAACCCGTTGCTCCACGAGTCTGCTCACCCTGAAGCAACGAGTACAACGCAGCCGATCCCAACCCGACGCCACAGTCCTTGAAAAACCAACGGCGCGTGATGTCGCGCCCTGAAGCAGCCGTTCGGTCGAGTTGGTCGCGGATCATTTCTGTCGCCTCACTCTCATTCCAGAAATTGGAAAAACTCGTCATAGCCCCAATGTATGCCTGAGCGCATCGTCGATGGATGTCATGTTTTATTTACCCTGTCGTCACGGGTGTGCAAAGTTCCACAAGTGTTCCGTCGGGGCAGCGGACATAGGAGACGATCTGGCCCCAGGGTTTGGCGAGTGGAGCTTTGATTTCTGTCGCACCGGCGGCGATGGCTCGGGCGTGAGCTGCCGAGATGTTTTCTGTGACGAAGGCCAACTCCATCCCCAACGGTTGAGGGGAAGTATCTGCCGCCACATATCCGGTGGGAAGATTGATGGCACCGAGAGCATGCGCAGCAAATCCCAGCGTGGTCTCGCCCGTGTCCAACTCCCCGTAACCCGACTCATGCTCGAAGCGTATCGGAAACCCAAAGGCCCGCTCGAAAAAGGCGAGCGACGCCGAAACGTTCGAGACATAGATGATCGTGTAACCAAACTTCATTGTGCGTTTCCTCTCTGGCAACGAGCCAATGTGAATCGAGGGTCGGTCTGCACGGCGGCAAGCTGGCCCGGACTCACACGTCGAACGACTGACCGAACTGGGGGACGGTGGCGGGTTCGTCGCTGAAGTCGGCCAGCATTTCGGCGAGGGCTTTGGCGGAGTCGGGTTCGCCGTGAACGACGAACGCGCGGCCAATCCCTCGGTCTTGCGCGAGGCCCTCGAACCACCACTTGAAGTCGGCGGCATCGGCGTGGGCCGACAGTCCCTGCAACGATTCGATCTCGGCGTTGAGTTCGATCTCACGATCGAAGATGCGCACCGTGCGCCACTTGTCGAACAGCTTGCGTCCGAGTGTATTGGCCGCCTGAAAGCCGATCAGCACCACAACGTTCTTCGGGTCGGAGATCGCATGCTTGAGATGATGGACGACTCGCCCCGCTTCGCACATGCCGCTGGAGGCAATCACGACGAACGCGCCGCGACGGAAGTTCAGCGCCATACTTTCCTGCTGCGAACCAACGTATTTCAAGTTGGGAAACGAGAACGGATCCTTGTCCGACTTCAGCGAGCGTTGGAGTTCGATGTCCATCACGTCGGCGTGATGTCGATAGACCGACGTGATCTCCTTCGACAGCGGGCTGTCCACGAAGACGGGAATGTCGGGCAGCTCACCTTCGTTGTGCAGCTCATTCAGGAAGAAGACCAGCGTTTGCGTGCGACCGAGGCTGAAGGCAGGGATCACGACGCGACTCCCGCGTTCGGCCGCCTTCTTCAAAATCCGTTTGAGATGCTGTTTGATGTCATCGGCGGCCGGGTGAATGCGGTTGCCGTAGGTCGATTCGGTAATGAGTACATCGCAGCCAGCGACGCGCTGTGGATCGCGCAGCAGCGGGATGTGGCGTCGCCCGAGGTCGCCGGTGAAGACGACGCGCCGCCAATCGCCTCGTTCCCGAATCTCCATCTCGGTGATCGCGGACCCGACGATGTGCCCCGCGTCCGAGAACCTCAATCGGAAGTCCTTCGACAACTCATGCCACTCGCCGTACGGCACGGTCTCAAAATTTTTGAGCAGCCCGGCCACGTCGTCATCGTCGTAAAGTGGCTCGATCGGTGGATGGTTCGGACCCAGCTTCCGCTTCAAATATTTCGCGTCTTCCTGCTGGATGTGAGCACTGTCGGCGAGCATCACCGCCGCGACATCGGCCGTGGCGGGAGTGCAGAAGACCGGCCCGCGATAGCCCGCCTTGAACAGACCGGGCAAGTTGCCGCAGTGGTCGGCGTGGGCGTGCGAAAGAATCACGCCGCTCAGTTCTTTCGGCCGACATTGAAAGCGTTCGTTCTTGCGCCGCGACTCGGCGCGATGCCCTTGGAACAGGCCACAGTCGAGCAACACGCGCAACGTGTCGGTCTCGATCAAATGTTGACTGCCAGTAACTTCGCCCGCCGCACCGTGAAAGGTGATCTTCATGAGTAGTCTCGTTCAAGTAGAGGTCGGCCGCTGATCGACGCGGCGGGAGTATAACTCGCGCCGTCGAGAATTGACCGGTCGATGCTGAATGCCAATGCGAGTCACGGAGTGCCTCGCCTACACTAGATTGGAACGCCCGACCTCATGCTCACCCGCGAGGTATCTCACACGTTCCGTTCCCCTACGTCCCTCTTTTTCGAGTCCCTTCATGGCGCTGCCTCTTCGCGAAATCGGCCGTACTGGAATTCGAGTCACTCCCATTGCGATGGGCTGCTGGCCGATCGCCGGTGTCACCAGCCTGAACGTCACCGAGGCCGAGAGCCTCGCCACATTGCAGGCGGCGGCCGACAGCGGCATCACGTTCTTTGACTCCGCTTATTGCTACGGCCTCAATGGCGAGAGCGATCGGCTGATCGCCCGCGCGCTGGGGCATCGGCGCGAGGAACTCGTCATCGCAACTAAGGGAGGCATTCACTGGGAAGGGGGAGTGCAGCAGAAAGACGGTCGCGCCGAAACGCTGCTGCGACAATGTGACGAAAGTCTGCTCAGGCTGAACACAGATCGGATCGACCTCTTCTATCTACACGCTCCCGATCCGCTGACACCGCTGGAGGAGTCGGCGGCGGCGATGAGTCGTCTGTTGGACTCGGGCAAGATTCGCAGCGTCGGCCTGTCCAACGCCAGTCGCGAACAGCTCCTCACGTTTCATGCCGTCTGCCCGCTGGCCGCGTATCAGCCGCACTACAACATGTTGCAACGTGAGATCGAAACGTCGCAGTTGCCGTGGTGTGTCGAACACGGAGTCTCGGTGATGATCTATTGGCCGCTGATGAAGGGCCTGTTGGCGGGCCAGCTTCCGCGCGACTTTCACTTCGACCCGAAGGATGGTCGCCGCAAGTACCCGATGTTCCAAGGGGACGAGTGGCAGAAGAACCAAGACTTTTTGGAGGCACTCCGTCCGATCGCACTTGAGACCGGGACGAGTGTCGCGCAGGTCGTGTTGAACTGGACGATTCAACGCGCGGGGATCACGGTCGCGCTCTGCGGAGCCAAGCGTCCCGACCAGATTCGCGACAACGCTGCCGCGATGACGTGGAGCCTCACTCCCGATCAGATCGCGCGCCTCGACCGAGCGATCGCCGCACGTGGGCCGGTGGCCTCCCGCGCGGCGGTGTGACGGGCCTCTGATTGACCAATCCGCGCGTTGAAAACGAAGAGGAGACCTTCGGTCGGACATTTCGGCAGGGTTAGCAGCCCGTTGAAAACGGTAAGGCGAGCGGCAGGAGTTCGCATACCAACCGTAGACCGGACGCCTACGTCCGGTCTACGGTAAATCCTCACCTGCCGCTCGCCTAACCAGAAGCGTGAGCGAGGGAGGGCGACATTGTGAAAACATCAAGAAACACGTTCCTCGCTCACGCTTCGGGTTACAGCAAATCCCTTTTTTCAACGGGCTGTTAGGACCGGCGCAGAAACAACTGTCAGGTTTGGGTGAACCGAGTGCCGTGAGGCCCCGGACTTTTCGGCGAAGAACCCGGGGCCTCACGGCACCCGGCTCACCTCGATCTTCGGATTGATGCCGCCAGTTGTTCAGATGCCGATCCTTAGCAGCCCCGTGCCGAACAAAGGAGCCTCGCAACGAACAGCAGGCTGTCATGACCATCGGCGGCTACTGCCGATGGCGCGCGTCTCTCAAAACTTCAATCATTTTGGTTGCAGCCGCACAGACCGCCATGACGATAGGTTGGCAGGCTGATCGTCTGACGACGTTCCGGCCCTGTCGTTCTTACCGATTGCCGTTCGTCGTCGAGTCTGCCCTGTGTCATTCACTCGCGGATTGCTGTGTCGTGGTGCGATCGTCGCGCGGTTGATGCTGCTCGGCGCGGGGCTTTCGTGCGTTTTGTTCAGCGGCTGTGTCGGCAACTCTCGCCGATCGATGACTCAGTTCCTGCCATCGGTACCACAAACGTGGTGGCCGGGGACACGCGAAGAACCTGCCGTCGCGACGGAGCAGGCCGAGCCTTCCGTGACTGCCAACGTCGCCGTGACAACCGCGCTGTCCGAAGCGGAAACGGGTGAGGGTTCGCTGAACTCCAGCGATCTCGTTGCGACGAAACGCAAACCCTCGACCCAAGGGACGGCGACGAATGGTTCTGTCGCGGCCCACGGTGGAACTCGGGCGACGTTGCCTCCGACCGAGAGTGAACGACAAGCCGCTGTGAGAGAATTGGCTGCGACCAACGCGACCAACGCGGCGCGGGCCGATGACGGCGATAAACAGCTTGAGCGTCTGAAGGCTGCGCTGAGCGAAGATGCCAGCCGTAGCACGACCTCCAACCTCGCTGTGATGGCCTCAGGGGAAGTGCGGGCGCGCGTCGAGTCGCTGCTGATTCGGGCCCGACGCTTGTTCGATGTCGGCCAACTGAATGATGCCAAGCAGACGGCGCAGATGGCTCAAGAGTTAGGTGAGTCCGCACGACTCGACTTCTCCCCCGACGAGGAACGTCCCATCGACCTGGTCCGCCAAATTGATGATCAACTGCAAGCAACCGCAGATGACGAAGCTCAACCCGCGCTCTCGAAAAACTCCGTTGCCGCCGTATCTGGATCGCAAACAGCGCCCAAGTCACCATCAACCGCCCCACCGAACGTGAGTTCCGCAGTAGCGAATTCCACGGCTGACGCTTTGAACGGTCGCGTTTGGTTG
>JAYTXB010000760.1:0-3322 GCA_043743205.1 Schlesneria sp. | reverse complement strand
CCGTGGCGCGAGTTCGAGCCGTGCATTCCGTTGATGATGCAGAGGTCATCGACGCACGAAGCGACATGCGGAAAGAGGTCGCTCACCCACGCCCCGCTTTGGCCGTACTGCTTGAACGCCCACGGTGACTTCAGCAGGTTGCCGGTCGGTCCCGAGAAGACGCGCGGCTTATCAAACGGCAGCGGTTTGCCGTGGTCTCGTGCGAGCAGCGGCTTGTAGTCGAACGTATCGACCTGCGAGGGCCCGCCGTGCATGAACAGGAAGATCACGCGCTTGGCCTTGGCCGGGAAGTGCGTTGGCTTCAACGCAAGCGGGTTCGAGCGTGCCTCGCGCGCCGCATCGCCCCAAGCCTCTTCGGCCATTAACCCGGCCAAAGCGATCCCACCAAACCCGGCGGCGCTCACCTTGAGCATGTCGCGTCGAGAAAACACCGGCGTGAAACTGTTGCACCGCATAGTCGATCCTCATCACCCTCGTTGCCAATGGACTCTCGTTCCCAAGCTCCTGCTTGGGAACATCTCTGCCAAGCTCCCGCTTGGAGTGCGGGAGATGTCCAGACGATGAATGCACCACACGGCTCTCGAAGCTGGAGCTTCGAGGCCGTGCGTTCCCAAGCTGGAGCTTGGGAACGAGTCAAACGAGTCAAAAGTCGTGGCAAAACAGGAGCGTCACTCCACGCGAGACAGCAGTCGGTACGACCAGCCGCTGATCTTGTGAGCCTTGCGAGTCAACAGGAACCGGCGTCCAAAGCACGGCGACAGGAAGTAGCCTTTGGCATCGGCGGGTTGAGCCACGTAGCCTTCGGCACCGCGCACGAGAAGTTGAAAGCTGATCTCGTCGTCGCGCGCGTCGATCAGCCAATACTCGGGAATCCCCGCGTCGAAGTAACTCTGTCGCAGTTCAATCGTGTCCTTCCGCACGGACGAATCGCTGACGATCTCGACGACCATGTCGGGTGTGCCGTGAACTTCGAGATCCCCTTCGTCTGCTTTCCGCCAAGCACGAATTTGAACACGACCTTCGTTCAGACACTCCCACGAGCAGAACATCATGTCCGGCTCGGTGGCGGAATCGGCGGCTTCGAGGACGAGAAACGCACCGTCGGGAAAGATTTCGCCGAGATTCTGATTCTGGGACAAACTTCCCAAAGTCACATACAGCGCCGCCTTCACGAAGTTGTGAACGGAAATCTTTTCTGGACTCATGTCAGCCTCGAACTTTCCTCGCACGAACCAAAAGCGTCCTCGCTGCGGATCGACGGTGTGCATCCATTCGCGAAAGGCGTCGAGCGTGGGAATGCTGGCAGCGGCAGGGACCGAGACCGGCACGAGAGTCGGGTGGGCGCGAGTTAAGACTGAGGACATGATTGGTCTCCGAGAACGTTTCCATTGGCAATCGTCAGCGGCACTCACTCAACATACACGAACTCGTTCGCGGCCAGAACGGCGCGGCAGAGACTGGTCCAAGCTTTTGATTCGATGTCGATGGTCGCGATGCCAGATTGGCTGAATGTGGAACGAAGGCGTATGAGGTACGCGGTCCCGCGCGTGACTTCGGTTGTAGCGGGCGGGCGGCTGTAAGCGAGTTCATACAGCCGCGTGATCCGACCGGGCGTGTCGAGATCACTACGGGCGAGAAGTTGCTCGGCCAGCGAACGGCTTTGTGTCAGCACAAACTCGCTATTCATCATGAACAGCGCTTGCGGGGCGACCGTCGTTTGATCGCGTTGCCCGTTGAGCGTACTCGGGTCGGCGAAGTCGAACGCAGTGAAGACTTCAAACAATGCCGATCTCACGACGGGGAGATAGATCGACCGGCGCTGGCTGTTGTAGATCGCCGGGTTCACGTTAGCGGTACTCGTCACGTAGGCGCGGTTCGCGGTAGGGAGCAACGTCCCGCCCGGTGTCTCATCAAGGCGACCGCTCACAAACAGCAGCGCATCGCGCAGCGGTTCGACCTCCAGCCGTTGCCGATGAACTCGCCAGAGCAACCGGTTCTCGGGATCGACCAACGCGGCCGAAGCGTCGTGCGTGGTGCTCATGCGGTACGTGGACGTACCGACCAGTTGCCGGTGAATGTACTTGAGAGACCACAAGTGCGGGCTGTTTTGAACTCCAGGCTCCGAGTTCCGGACCCCGCCTTGCGCGAACTCGCTCGCCAGCCAATCGAGCAGCGCGGGATGCGACGGGCGTTCGCCGAGCAAACCAAAGTTATCGACTGAGCGAACGAGAGCTTGGCCAAAGTGCCACTGCCAAACGCGATTCACGATGACGCGCGCCGTCAGCGGGTGCGTCGGGCTGGCCAACCATTGAGCCAGTTGCAACCGACCGCTGCCTTCGGAGAGCGACTGAGAAACGTTGCCTGTCAGGACGCGCGGCAACTGATGCGGGACTTCGCGTCCCAGCGTGAGGTGACTACCACGCAGATGAATCTTGAGGTTCTCGGGCTTCGCATCGGCAACGGCCATCACTTCGGGAAACTTCTGGACCGCTTGTTCGAGTCGCGCAAGTTCCTCACGCCCCTCTTTCAACGCTGCGACGACCTCCGCTGTGAACAGGCTCTCGATGTCCGCCGGGACCGCGAACGGCCCCTTGGGATCGACGATTAACATCCGCGCCGCTTCAAGCACGGGATCGGAAAGCACGGCCGCCGACTTGCCACTCTCGGTCGCTTTGAGTTCGGTCCATGCTCGGCCCGCGTCGTGGAACAGCCGATCGTAACGATCGACCAACTCTTGGGTCGAAGCAGGCTGCGTCTCACTCAACAACCGGGCCACACCATTGTTCGGCGAGGCCTCGTCGAACGTCAGTCGCTGCGACTTCACGAACTGATGCCATCCGGTGAGAACCGACTTCGGATCGTCTGCGGACTTCTCCAAGACTTTCACCCACTGTGCGACCAGTGACGGGAGTAGGGGCGAGACCACTCCCTTCCCGGTTGCATTTGCTGCGTCTGCCGGCTTTGTCCCCTCGCCCCCGTCGTCGGGGGAGAGGGCTAGGGTGAGGGGGCCTTCGCCCTTCCCTCCTTCATTTTCCACCGGAACCAGCAGCACCTTGTCGATGTGCGGAAAGAACGTCGGTTGCTCTAGCCGGAGCAGGTGCTTCCCCGACTTCAGTTCCAGAACAGCTTCGACAAACCACGTCTGTGATTCGGGAGTCCATGAACCGGTCACGCTCTTGGCCGCATCGGCTTTGACCAGCTTGCCATCGACGAACACCTTGACCGGTCGCGAACCGGCTGCCGCGTAACGCAGTTCGAATTGATACGAGGCATCGCGTGTCAGTTCGAGGTCGTACTCGGTGAAGTTCGGCGTCTCGCCGCG
>JAYTXB010000759.1:0-1895 GCA_043743205.1 Schlesneria sp. | reverse complement strand
TCGGTCGCGAGGACGCGGAACTGTGTCGGCGTGTAGCGGACGACGGTCACGTCGAACGTGCCGCCGCCGAGATCGTAAACTAGGATCGTCTTGGCTTCCTGCTTGAGATCACTGCGACCGAGTTCTCCCTTCATCCAGGCGTAAGCCAACGTCGCGGCCGTCGGTTCGTTGATGATGTCTACGACATTCAGGCCAGCGATGCGGCCAGCGTCCTGAGTCGCCTTCCGGCGCACATCGTTGAAGTAGTACGGCACCGTGATGACCGCATTGGCAATCGGACCAATGGCTTTCTCCGCGTCCTGCTTCATCTTCTTGAGGATCAGCGCCGAGATGAACTCGGGGGACAGCTTCTTGTTCTGGTAAACGACGAAGTAATCTTTGTTCCCCATTTGTCGCTTGACCGCTTCCACGATGTGGTCGGCCGACTCTTGCGAGCTGCGCTCAAACGTCGGTCCCACCACGACCTGACCGTCGTCGCCGAGCAACACCACCGAAGGCGTGATGTTCCGTCCATCCGCATTCAGCAGCGATGTCGGTTGCCCGTCTGGACTGAGCCTCGCAATGGACGAGTACGTGGTTCCCAAATCGATGCCGACAGTCTGACCGTCCAGAAATTTCATTGCGCAGCCTGTTTCCCAGAGTCCGAGAAGGGGGGTGATCGGTTGCGACCGTCGATCGGCCAGCATCCGCCAAGAGGTGAGGTCCAGAGCGGCGGTATTCTGCCCGCGTGCCAGCTCGGAAATCAAGCGCGCTGGCCCTTTCCCCAGAGCGATACCTCGCGCGGTGGGAATTGACCCGTCAGGAAGTCTCGTCGGCGTAGCGATGTGACAACAGTCGTCCCGTTGCTACACCGACCGGACAGTGAGACATGGGCATCCATCCAAACGGTCACTCTCCACCGCGTAGCGATCATCAATGAGCGATGGTGCTGGCGGGGGGAATTTGATTTGGGTGTCACCGGCATTCCGCATTTCAGCCCCAACGGGGCGTCATTCGATAGCCCAAGGCAACGCCTTGGGTTGGATTCGCAAACAGGAATGTTAGCCCTGAAGGGGCGAAACAGAGCCTGAATCAATTCGGTTTCGCCCCTTCAGGGCGACAAGGAGACGGATCGCACGTGTTCCCAAGGCTTCACCTTGGGCTATCGAATCGGTCCCCGTTGGGGCCAAAACCGGATGGCGGGTGACATCCATTTGACTTCCGCAGGCTGAGGTGGAGGAGCCGATATCAATCGCGAAGCGATTCGATCCCCAGCAGTTTCACGGCGCTGTCGGCACGCTGATCGAGATGCCGAATGGGAGCCGAGGCCGGGCGCGGTTGTCGCGCCATCGTGGTCTTCCCTCGCAACACAACTGCGCGTAGTGAACTGGCCCGCCAACCACTGACATCCGCCTGTCGGTCACTCAACTCCAGAGGTTGCTGAGAACCCCGTGCGAATGTCACCATGACGGTCATCGAAGCGGTGGCAATCAGACTGGTCAGCAGGTGCTGTCGCAAGATCCCAGTGGAAACGGATTTCATGATCGATCGTCCTGTTCCAAAATTTGTGAAGACCAAGCGCGGGAACTGCGAACCGAGTTGATCATTTTCAGGAGCCTCGCAAATTCTGCCGAAGCGGGCTCACGTGAAATTGAATCGGATCGAAATGGATTGCCACAGCAGGCAATTCGCTCTCGAAACGAAACGGAACCTCAGATCGGGCGTCGTGACCCGCTTCTCCGGAAAACTTGATGATCGAGAGCGTGCAACGGTTCTGCTGAATGTCCCCCGCTCTGCAAGAGCCCGCAGTGTACAGCTATAAGGCGAGCGGCAGGTGAGGATTTACCGTAGACCGGACGCCTTCGTCCGGTCTGTTTGAGCCGACCGGACGTAGGCGTCCGGTCTACGGTTGGTAT
>JAYTXB010000758.1:0-1785 GCA_043743205.1 Schlesneria sp. | reverse complement strand
GAACCACCGCCGCCAAGCCTGGCAACGCCCCACGATCCAACACGCGCGAGGCTACCTCGCCGACTTCGCGGCCACTGTCGCCCAAGCCCACGACGGCTGCGTGAGCCGAGTGTTCCACTCCCTGTAAGTTTGAATTTTGCTGGCCACTCTCCAGACGTGGTTCATCCAAGTTATTCAAAAAGGGAGGGCGAGGCTCCCGCCGAGCCGCGTACGTCAATGGAGATCAACGGCCGCAGCGGCTCGGCAGGAGCCTCGCCTCCCTAAAGCGACCTTCAGAGTCGAAGACTTCGTGACCGCGGCTCTCGATGTGATGTTCTTTTTGAGAGGAGGTCGGCAGGCTGACTCACATGCGTTGTGGGCTGCCGGGTGGCTATGATCGAGTCGTTCTTTTCAACGTGACAACGTGGCATTTTTAGGAGCCTCGACCATGAAACGACTCGTCACGACCGACTTGATTGAATCGTTGGCTCTCGCGCCGTCGCCGAGCCACACGGGGGAGTGGCCTGCCGAGCGGATGGCCTCGCTGATTGATGCGGCCGGGTTTCGCTGGGGCTACCCGGTCGAGTTCGGTGGGATTGAAGTCGGCGGCGCCGAGATGATGCTCGCGTACATGGACCTCGCGCGCGAGTGCCTGGCGACCGCGTTCATTCTCACGCAACGCAACGCCGCCATGCAGCGGATTGCGGCGTCCGACAACAGTGAGCTGCGCGAGCGGTTTCTGGTCGATCACGTGCATGGGCGACGCAT
This sequence comes from Schlesneria sp., assembly GCA_043743205.1. Lineage (GTDB taxonomy): Bacteria > Planctomycetota > Planctomycetia > Planctomycetales > Planctomycetaceae > Schlesneria. The sequence continues at coordinate 1,038 of JAYTXB010000758.1, read as the reverse complement.
GGCCACGGTCGGCATCTCGCATCTTTCGACCTCACGCCAGCACTGGTCGAAACCCTCCGTTACGGTGACGGAAACATTCGACGGCTTCGAGTTGAACGGTGAGGCTCCGTGGGTGACGGGCGGCGGTCGAGCCGACCTGATCGTGACCGGGGGAACGCTGGACGATGGCCGTGAGATTCTGGTCGCGCTCCAGAATGATCGGGCCGGAGTCGAAGTCTGCGAACCGCTCAAAATGCTGGCACTCAACGAGACCGAAACGGGAACCGTCCGGCTCCATCATGTCACCGTCTCGCCCGAGGACATGGTCGCAGGACCGATCGATCACGCGATGAAGGCCGCTTCCGCAGGTCCGACCTCGGGAACGGGATCGCTCACGACTTCGGCGATCGCCATCGGCGCGGCCGAACAAATGCTGAACAGTCTGCGTGATGAAGCCGCCAAGCGTTCGCAACTGGAGCATATTGTCGAAGCCTTCGTCGCCGAGCACGCGCGCGTGCGAAACGACCTGCTCACAACAGCCGCGTCTGAAGAGAAGGGCGTTCACGACATCCGGCATCCCGCCGACGAGATTCGTCTCCGCGCGAATTCGCTCGTGGCCCGAGCCGCTCACGCCCTGATGGCCGAGGCCAAGGGAGCCGGCTTTGTCGCCGGACACCCCGCCGAGAAAGCCGTTCGCGAGGCGATGTTCTTCCAAGTCTGGTCCTGCCCGCCCTCGGTGACCTCCGCCACGTTGGACGAACTGATCCGATGAAGTCGGACATCGTCTTTGCCGGAGGTGACCGTGGCACCTCAAAATAAAGCCGTTTGTTTTCGGACGGACTCTCAGTTCGACTTTCGCATTTTATTTTGGACTGCGGCGATTCATCGCCGCTTTGTTTTCTCGTGTAGATTGGAATCGTGGAAAGACACCTTCACACGTGTATGTCAGAAATGTGTTGGCCAAACCAGAAATGAAAGCGGTGATGAATCCCCGCACTCCAAAAATGTAAAACTCGAAATCAGACCGGACTGTCTTTCAGATCAATCACGAGGGGTTCT
>JAYTXB010000757.1:0-4383 GCA_043743205.1 Schlesneria sp. | reverse complement strand
GTCAGCCAGATCGAGTGGCGTGTGTCAGCGTCGTCCATCATGTTCCGCCAGTACGCGACCGCTCCGTTGGCGAACGCTTGGTAAAACACGTTCACGATCGGGACGATAATCAAGACACCGACCGTCGCCACCGCCAGCGAGATCAAGGTCCACTTCACCCAAGCGGGGTCCGCCTGAGCCTGTCGGCGCGGACTGCTTGAACCGCGATTACCTTCAGTTGGCATGGCGTTGACTCCAGCGTTCGAGGACGTTGATACAACCGAGTAACAGGAACGAACAGACGAGCAGTACGACTGCGATGGCAGTCGCCTCCGCGACGGCGAACTCTTCCAATCGCTGCACGATGAGTACCGGAGCGATCTCCGTTTTGAACGGCATGTTTCCCGAGACGAATGTCACCGAACCGTACTCACCCAACGCTCTGGCAAACGTCAGCGTGAAGCCCGTCAACAGTGCGGGAAACAACGCGGGCAGGATGACGCGGAGAAAGGTCTGCCCGCGCGAAGCACCCAAACAAGCGGCGGCTTCTTCCACTTCGGCGTCAATGCTTTCCAGTACGGGTTGCACTGTTCGTACGACGAACGGCAGGCCGATGAACGCCAGGACCAACACGATCGCGAGTTGCGAATATGCACCGTGAATTCCCAGTGGAACGAGGAACTGTCCAAACCAACCGTGCTTCGCGTAGAGGCTCGAATAGACCAGCCCAGCAACGGCGGTGGGCAGGGCAAACGGAAGATCAATCAGCGAGTCGAGCAGCTTGCGGCCCCAGAACTCATAGCGAACAAGGACCCAAGCCAGCAGCAGTCCCAACACAGTGTCGAGACAGGCGGCGATGGCTGAGGTACTGAAGGTGAGGGCGTAAGCGGCGCGCGTTCGCGGAGTCCAAACGGCGGCAAAAAACTCGGCCCACGTCAGTGTCGAGGCCTTCACAAAACAGGCTCCCAGCGGAACAAGTACGAGAATGATGAGATAAGTCAGCGTGTAACTCAGAGTGAGATGGAAGCCGGGAAGAATGCGTCGGTTCGAGGAAGTCATCGTCACCAACTTGCTGGAAGAGAAAGAAGCCCGCATCCCTGTGGTCGTCCACTCACGATGCGGTGTCGAAGAAAAGGTAGAGTGAGGTTGGACGCCGTGCGCCCTGTTCCCACGGGTCAACAGGATTTAATACGCCGAGGTGTCGATTCGCTCGGCCTTGTCGCGCGTGATCAGAGCCGAGAAGAGCGTGATATCGATCTTCTCGTCGATCAACTTCACCGAACCGTCACCGAACAGGACGTTGACTCCCGTCAGATGAAAGCCAAACGGCTGGCTAGTTCCTTCGACTCCATAAACGGGATCGGGATAGGCGTGCCCGCCAACGTCGTCTCCGTTGGTCGAGTTGATGGCGACATTGCCGGGAATCGCTGTTCCCGCTTGATTCGCTCCCGCGAACAGAATGTCCGAAGCGGGGCGAGACCAGCCGCCACCATTGATACGGTTCACCGTCTGATCGGCATTCACGAGAACCGGTCCTCGCCGGTAGAGGTACGGTCTTCCGGCAGACTCAACCATCAGGATCGTATTCGACAATCCATCCGTGACGGCCGCGAAGGTCGGCTGCGGAGTGACGTTCTTTTCCAGAATGCCCGTCCCCGGAACGACCGTACTCACCACGGTGGCCAAGCGGGGATCAACTCCGATCACCGCCGCGTAGTCGGTCGTCGCAACAACGTTCCCCACCCACGGCGAGATGTCGGGAATGCCATCCACCGCCCCGTGCTTGGGAGCCGAGGGGCATTCCAACGTCGGTAGCCGTGTGCTGGTGACGGGGAGATTGTTGGCGTGGCTCCAGTTCACAGAACTGTCGTACTTGTCCCACAATACCTTCTGGTCCAAGAACGGCAGCAACTGTGTGAACACGCCGTACCGAACGGTGCCTGTGGTGGCTGGCCGAACGCTCGATGGCAGGTGACGCTTTTGATCGTGGAACGAGTGAACCGCGATCCCGAGTTGCTTGAGGTTGTTTACGCACTGTGTTCGTCGGGCTGATTCGCGTGCCTGTTGTACGGCAGGCAAGAGCAGCGCCACCAAGATGGCGATGATCGCGATCACGACCAACAGTTCGATGATCGTGAACCCCGTGCGGCGAGTGGTCTGCGGGGTGGACGGTTGTGAAGGCTTCTTCTTTCGCATGATTGAATTCCTTGTCAGGGCCTCTTCTGGTAGAGGCGGTTCAAATTCGGAGAGACATAAAACGGCCAACGATTATCGAGGGAATGAGCATTACATGGCTGGGTCTCCTTGATTTAGGGATGTCTCGAACAGAGTTCAGAGCGTCATGAGCTCAAGACACGCGGTGACGTGAACAGCAGAATCGGATCGAGTTCATTTTTTCCCTTGGTAATCCGGACTCGCAGCAGCGATGTCTCGGGCTTGCTGTATTGAAGTGGCAGTACGTTGGGACCGGGAAACGCCTCGTCGCCCTGCCGAATCAATGGTCGCCACTCGACCGTCACCGCGTACTCGCCAAGGGGTGCTCCATCTGCGGACTGGAACGTTCCGATGTGGAACAGTCCGTCAGAACCAACAACACCGCGCGGCAATGATTCGAGTGAGGCCCCTTTGGTGACGGGATGCAAGACGATGAATGCACCCGACGGAATCCGGCCTTCGACTCTGATCTTGCCCGCCACCGGGAAGACGGGCGTGCCGTGCCCTGGGTTGGAGCGGACGGCGATCAACGCGAAGACAAACAGCATTGTGACTGTGGCCGTCAGCCCCTTGTGATGGCTCGTCATCCACTCACTCCAAGTAGGGGTCGAGACGATCTCGTGAGCAGGTGACTCACCCACCTGTGAGTAGTCCACAACTTTCGTCACCTCGCGAATGAGCAAGACGAGATGAATCGCCAATTGCTGCTGACGCTTGGTCGCCAAGAATCCCCGCAACGTGACGACAGACTGATGAACATCAATCTGGAGGTGCCGTTGATCGACAGGAATTTCGCCGCTGAGCAGGCTCGCCACGATGCGGACTCGGAGACCAGCATCGTTGTTCGAGCCGCCGTTCAATGGCGTTAGTGCCGTTTCTGGAAGAGACGCTTGAGAAGCGGACTGTTCCGCTGGAAAGCTTGGTGCTTGAGCAAGCACTTCCGCAAACCCCTCGCTCTCCTCCACGGAATTCAAATGTGGCTGACGCGACTTCGGCAGCTTGCTCATCCCAATTGGAGACTGATGATTCTGAATCAGCATCGCACACCTTCTCGCTATTTGTTGTCTGCTGCATCGTGGCTGAGCCAACTCGCCACTTCTATTTGCTTGCTTGAGCGTAGATCGAATCGAACAACGCACCCTCTGCGAAGAACTTGGCTTGAACGGCGTCCCAGTTCTCAGCGATCTTGGTGACCGGAAAGAGTTCCAACTTCGGGAACTTGCTCGCGTGTGCGGCCAGTACTTTTTCGCTGCTCGGTCGATAGAAGTGCTGAGCGATGATCTCCTGCCCCTCGTCGGTGTAGAGGAACTTGAGATACGCTTCCGCTGCCGCACGCGTCCCTTTGCGATCAACGTTGGCATCGACTACGGCGACATGTGGCTCGGCAAGAATGCTCTGTGATGGGTACACGACTTCGAGTTCCCCCTTGGCTTCAGAGACCTCCAAGTGGGCTTCGTTTTCCCATGTCAGGTGAACATCGCCAATTTGCTTCTGCGCGAAGGTTGTCGTGGAGCCACGAGCGCCAGTGTCAAGAACGGGAACGTTTCGATAGAGCTTCGTGACAAACTGTGTCGCATCATTCTCGCTGCCTCCCGTGAGGATGACCGTTCCCCACGCGCCCAGAAAACTGAGCTTGCCGTTGCCGGATGTTTTAGGGTTCGGAGTGATGACCTCCACGCCCTGCTTCACAAGGTCAGGCCACTCTTTGATTCCCTTGGGGTTTCCCTTCCGGACGACGAAGACAATCGTCGAGAAATACGGAAGTGACCGGTTGGGTAGCCTCGCTTCCCAGCCATCCTTGATGAGAGATTTCTTGCGAATGGCGTCGGTATCCGACCACAACGCGAGCGTGACAACATCGGCCTCCAACCCGTCAATGACTGCCCGCGCCTGACTGCCAGAACCTCCATGCGACTGCTTGATGGAGACCTTCGCTTCCGTGACCTTGGAATACTCGGCAATGAACTTGGCGTTGATTGCCTTCCAAAGTTCGCGTGTCGGATCGTAGGAAACATTGAGTAACTCGATGTGTCCTGTCTTGGGTGACTGTTCCCCGCTGCCCCCCGTCACGCTTCTCTCAACGCTTGAGGGGGAGCCACCGCAGCCGGTGGTCACCAACGCCAAAAGTACGGCAACTACAGAACTCCATCGGAAACCTGAAAACGTCCGCATGATCGACTTTCCTAGTGC
>JAYTXB010000756.1:0-2781 GCA_043743205.1 Schlesneria sp. | reverse complement strand
GCCGGAGCCGAAGGCTACCAAGACCTCTTCTGGGCACTGCTCAACTCGAACGAGTTCGCGCTCATCCATTGAGCCGCGCGGATGTCGCTGGACACCACGCTCTTGATCTGGCTTGGCTGCGGCAACTTGTGATCGACGCGGCACTTCACAGGCTTTCATCCGTGCGATCTCTTGAGTCCGATTTGAGCGCACGGATGGCAAATCCGGGGCACGGATGAACAGCAGGCCCAAGCAATTGAACGCAGCAGGGCCGTGGCTTCAGCTCTGGTGAACGACATCGCCTTGAGTCAATTGCCCGTCGATGGTGCGCCAGAGGAAGCCGGTGGGGTTCTTGTTGGCGAGCGCGGCGGGAAGTCGATGCGGGCGGATGCCGTCGTAGCAGTGGAGCATCGCGAAGCGACGTAGCGACGCGGGGATGCCGACGGCGGTGAAGCCGGGATGACCCGTGGCAGGAAAAGGTCCGCCGTGGTTCATGCTGGGGACGACCGCCACGCCGGTCGGCATTTTGTCGTTGAGCAGGCGTCCGACTTTCTGCCGTAAGACCGGAGCGATGCGATCGTGCAGCGCGTCATCCGTTCCGTCGGTGGCCGTGTAGAGACAGCCGGTCAAGTTCCCTTCGAGGGCACGCGTCACGGCAACCAGTTCGTCGTCAGACTCAGCCACCACGATCAGCGAGGCGTTGCCGAACATCTCCGTTTGGAGAGCTTCCGCTTCGGCGATGAACTGCCGCGCCGAGACACGCAGTAACGTGTTCTGACAACTGAACCCAGTGCCGCCACCCGTTGCCGCACCCGTCAGCACGGTCGCTCCGTGCGCGACGAGCGCCTTTTGTCCGGCTTGGAGATGCGTGAGGACTCCCGCGCCGAGCAACGTGCCGACGGGAGCCGCCGCGAATCGTTCGCTCACTTGCTTGATGAAGTCGTCCGCTTCGGGAGATGCCTGCACCACAACGAGGCCGGGGTTGGTACACATCTGCCCCGTCCCCATCAGGCAGCTTGTAGCGAACTGATCGACGATCGCGGCGGCTCGCTCGCGGATCGCACCGGGCAGCAGATAGACCGGGTTGATGCTCGACAGTTCGAGATAAATCGGCTTGCCAACACGATCGGCCGCTTCCTTGAGTTGCACTCCGGCCGAACGCGACCCAGTGTAGCCCGACGCTCCGATGAGCGGGTGCGAGACGAGCCGCTTTCCGTCGTCGTGACTCGTCCGATAGATGAGTTGAATGAACCCGGCGGGCATCCCCGTTTCGGTCGCGGCCAATTGTGCTTCTTCCGCGAACAAGCGCGTTGTGCCGGGATGTGACGAGTGACCTTTCGCGATGACGGAATTTCCCGCCGCGACGGCAGCCGCGAAGTCGCCGCCTGCCGCACCGTTGAATGCGAACGGGAAGTTGTTGGGACCGAAGACGGCAACGGGACCGATTGGGGCGAGGACCGAACGAATATTCGAGGCCGTGTCGATCGTCGGCATCGCCCACGAACCGTCTCGTGCGGCGCGAGCGGCTTGGCGGAGCTGGTTCGTCGTGCGCGGCAACTCGACATCCTTGAGCCTCGGTTGCACGGGCAACGCGGTTTCGAGGTTGGCAATGGCAATCAGATCAGCGGCGCGCGCCTCGATGCGGTCGGCAAACTTTTCAAGGAAGGCGGCGAATCGCTCACCGCTCCAACCGCGAACGGCTGCGGCGGCACGATCGGCCGCTTCGAGAACCTGCAAAACTTCCCCCCAAGGGCTGACGGGATACCGTTCGGGAAGCGACTCGGTCGTGCGCGGATTGACCGCCGCAAACGTGGACGTTCCCGCCGACACGGTCCACTGTCCGTCAATTAACACGCGCTGCACGGTCATTCGTTTCGCCTTTCGAGAAGTCGCTTGGTTCAAGGGGTGGGCATCATGGCGTCGGTGATGCAGTCGATCAACGGTGAAGGGACTGTAAGGGACACGGTGTCGCGAAGAGGAACGTCATTCGGCGAGACTTCCCGTTCTTCAGAACGAGCGTTTCTGATGGGTGAGACCGTGATTGACAGCGTTCGCTTGGCCAGGCCGAGGGTGGCACGTATGCTCTCACCCCGGTTCTTCCACGGCAGGGACGATTTCGCGGACACTCGAAGAATCGGTGGGCTGACGCCACTCCGCTCAGGATTTTTTCTCCGACAATAAACTTCAGTGGCTCGATCCGGGCCATTGCGATTACTCCTCCTTCTACTCACAGACAATTCACCATCATGTATCGAGTTCTGATTACCGACGATCTTTCCCCCGCTGGCCTCAAAATTTTGAGGGAGACCCCCGGCGTTGAGGTCGATGTCCGCAGCGGCAAGCACACGCCCGAGCAGGTTCGCGAATACCTCAAGGAGGCGGATGGCATCATCATCCGCAGTGCCACGCGATTGACTCCCGAGATTCTGAAGGATCAGCCTCGGCTGAAGGTCATCGTGCGTGCGGGCGTGGGCGTGGACAACATCGACCTCCCCGCCGCCACGCGCGAAGGGATCGTCGTGATGAACACGCCCGCGGGGAACACGACCTCGACGGCCGAACAGGCGATGGCGCTGTTGCTCGCGATGGCCCGCAACATTGCTCCGGCTGCCGCTTCGGTGAAGGCGGGTAAGTGGGACAAGAAGAGCTTCACGGGGACTCAGCTCGCGGGCAAGACGATCGCCGTCGTGGGACTCGGCCGTATTGGCCTGACAGTGGCTCGCCGCTGTAAGGCGTTCGAGATGCAGGTACTCGGGTACGACCCGTTCCTGTCGGAAGAGCGTGCTCGCGCGGAAGGGATCG
>JAYTXB010000755.1:0-5867 GCA_043743205.1 Schlesneria sp. | reverse complement strand
CCGTTGAAAAACGTAGGATGGGCATCTTGCCCGTCCGATTTCCCGCAGAAAAACGACGGCCTAGAAGGCCATCCTACAGTTTTTCAACGGGCTGCTAGGGTGAGGGGGGATTCTTTTTTAGTTGGACAACCGAAGTCACGGCGACCGGTCCCATTCTGATTCGTTCACAAATTCCCAAGTCTCTCGACCGCTCGAAGCTCTCTTTCCCTAGCCCTCTCCCCCGAAGATGGGGGCGAGGGAACTGGGAAATGACCACCAATGGGCGACCGCACCCCTGACAGTCTTAGAGCCAGCACCCGATTCGCTGGCTTCAGTCCGCGCGAGGTCTAAGTCTGCACGTGTTTCTCTTTCTCGCGGCATCCTCAGGGAGCGTTGTGACGCGGTTGCGGGCCAACGGGAGTCTGCTCATTGAGGAACCGAGTGAGCAGACCGTACAGATGCCGCGACGTGTTTGTTCCTTCCGAGACGCTGTGGCTGCGATTGGGATAGGCGAACGTGGAGAACTGCTTGTTGTGAGCGATCAGTTCGTTGACGAGGGCTTCCATTCCCTGATAGTGGCAGTTGTCGTCGCCCGTGCCGTGGACCAGTAACAGGTTGCCCTGAAGCTGGCTGGCGAATGTGATGGGCGACCCAAGGCGGTAGCCTTCGGAGTTGTCACCCGGCAGGCCCATATATCGTTCCTGGTAGATCGTGTCATAGAAACGCTGATTGGGAACCGAAGCGATCGACATGCCCGTCTGATAGAGATCGGGGTAACGGAACAGAGCGTTCAACGTCATCGAGCCACCGCCACTCCAGCCCCAGATCGCGACTCGCTTCGGATCAAGATACGGTCGCTCCTTCAGGATCGATCGAGCCGCCGCCGCCTGATCGGCCGAGGCGAGAATTCCGACCTGACGATAGATGCTCTTGCGCCACTCGCGACCGCGCGGGGTATGAGTGCCGCGGTTGTCGATGCTCATGACGACATAGCCTTGCTGCGCGAGCAGCATGTGCCACAGAGTATTCTTGCCACCCCAGCGATCCAGCACGGTCTGCCCCGCCGGTTCGCCATACACATGAAAGAGGACGGGATAACTTTTGGTCTCGTCGAAGTCGGGCGGCCTGATCGCCCACGCATCGAGCAGCACGTTGTCGCCGACGTTCACGCGGAAGAACTCCGTCGCAGGTCGCTGGAGTTTCGCGAGCCGCTCCTTGAGCGTCTTGTTCTCCGCGAGGACTCGCACCGATTTGTGATCGGGCAGACTGATCAGGTCCACGACGGGAGGGGCCTCGAACGTCGAGTAGGTGTGAACGGCCCAGTTCCCCTCGGGAGAAATTTTGTAAGTGTGCGTTCCGGGTTGATTGACCGGAGTCAGTGGCTCGGACTGGGAACCATCGAGTCGCACGCGATACAGCGACCGGCGCGACGGATTGTCCGGCGACGCGGTGTAGTACAGCCACTCTCCCTTCGGATCGATGGCCTCAAGACTGACAACATCGAACGGCCCCGGAGTGACCAGTGACGCGTTGCCACCGGCCCTCATCACTTTGTAGGCGTGCTGCCAGCCATCGCGTTCACTTAACCAGATCACAAACTGATCGTCGGCCGATCGGCGCAGTTTTGAGTTCGAGTTCTCGACCCAGGCGGCATCGGTTTCGGTGAGCAGTGTTTGCACGGCACCCGTCCGAGCCTGGGCCGTCATCAACCGGTTCGTGTTCTGCAAGCGGTTGAACTGCTGAACCAAAATCTCCTGCGAATTCTCCGCCCAGTCCATTTGCGTTAGGTAGTGTTCCCGTGGGTCACCGGGAATGGCCAGCCAACGAGTCGCGCCTCCTTCGGCTCGGACGATGCCCACGCGCGCCGCCGAATTTCGCTCGCCCACTTTCGGATACGGGATCGCCTGAACTTCCGAGTAAAGGTTGTCGGTGTTGTTGATGAGATGAAACTCGCGAACCCCGGTGGTGTTGAGCTGCCAGTACGCGATTTCCTGACTGTCGGGACTCCAGCGAAAGCCGTTTCGTAAGTCCAGTTCTTCTTCATAGACCCAGTCGAAGGTCCCATTGATGACCGAAGTCGCTCCGTCCGTGGTCAACGCCGTGATTTGCAGGCTTCGCAAGTCTTGAACGTAGAGATTGTGCTCGCGAACAAACGCGACGCGCGATCCGTCTGGTGAGAACGTCGCGAACATCAAAGTGGAAGCGGCTGCCGTGCCACCCAACTTCTTGAGTTCTCCGGCGGCAATATCGAGTACCCAGTAATCACCTCGCGTTTTCTGCCGCCAGACTCGCTTGCCGTTCGTGAAGATCAACAACCTAGACTCATCGTCCGAGAACGTGTACGCCTCAATCGACAGGGGCGATCCCTCTCCCGGTGGGATGAAGCGATGCGCCGGAACCAGAACCTCCTTGCGACCGGTTGCCGCATCATTCCAGACCAAATCTTTGCCCGAAGCGTCTTTGGACGCAGGCGTCTCCAGAGTTGTGTAGCCTCCACGCCGCTTGAGCCACTGCATGGCTGGCGGGTTTTCGCTCTTGAACTCGTCGCCCGCGAAGATTCGATCCAGCGTCAACTTCGCCGAGTCTTGAGCTGGCTCGTCGGCAACCAATAACGCCGAACCGAAGCCAAGCACCAACATGATCAATATCAGCGTCAGACTGCTCCGTCGTTGTCGATCATTCGTGAACGGGTGACGGAGAAATCCAAATGCCGGAATTTTCATGAGCGACTCATCTACAAGGGGGGGGTTGGGAACCAGACCATTCTGATGACCTGAACATACCTCAAGCCAGACCGGTTTGATCCCAACGTCCAATTTGCGTTTGCGGCATACCGGTAACCGATATCAGCCGCTGGGCGAATTCGTGGAAGCAATTCGATTCGTTCTGTCGTCATCCCCTAGCAGCCTGTTGAAAACGGGTGCGAGTAGTAACCCGCAGCGTCAGCGAGGGCGTTTTTCTCGAAGAACTCGTGTCGATATCCTCCCTCGCTGACGCTGCGGGTTACTTTTTCAACGGGCTGCTAAGGTGGGCATTGCCAGCCACAAACAGTGAATCGGAATGACTGGCGGGTGGTGGTACTCACCTTGAACAATTGACTCTGAAACGCGATCTGGACTCGGATTGCATCTGCCCTGACGAAACTCTGGCAAGCCCATCGGCGATTCCAACGCCACGTGCGCGTGGTTGGTTTGAGCAAGGCGATCACCCACGGCAGCGTTCAAATTGAAGTTGAGCAAACGGTAGGTGGGACCAGTGGCGATTCGCCGCGCCGGCCCACCATCAATTCGCGATGTTTTTTTGCGGGCCGGCGCTCGAAGCGAGCTGGTCCCACCCTACTTTGAAATTGGGAAGAGACGTGGGCAATGACCAGAACCCGATTGTTTCGAAGTCTTCCCGTTGGTTAGACTTCGCCGCCCCGTGCTGGCGTTGACCGAGTCCAATCGAAGAGTGGACTCGAAAAAGTGTGAATGGCCGGAGAACTGAGCATGCCTTCTCACGAATCGAGCAGTCCGTTTCCGTTGCACCGACGCTCGGCTTTGCAAATCGGCGCGGGGTTGTTTGGATTGAACTTGCCGCGGTTGCTTCAAGCGGCCTCGACAGACGGCGGCACGACATCGAGCGGCTCGAAGCGCGAAATGTCGTGTATCTTCCTGTTTCTGGCGGGTGGTCCCAGCCAGTTTGAGACGTTCGATCCCAAGCCCGCTGCGCCCGCCGAGATTCGCGGTCTGTGGGACGCAATGCAGACGAATGTGCCGGGAACTTTCATTTGCGAGAAGCTGCCGCTGATGGCGCAGCGGATGGACAAGGTCGCCGTCATTCGCTCGTGGCAGGGAAAGAATGGCGGACACGACACCGGTTCGCAGCATGTCACCAGCGGCTTTCTTCCGGCAGCGCGCGGCGGACAATACTTTCCCAACTTCGGCTGCCTGATCTCGGCCCTGCAAGGGAACAAGGTGCCGGGTATGCCGGCCCACTTCGGTCTGCCTGTTGCCGCGCGATACACGAACCCACCCGGATACCTCGGTCCCGCGTTTGAGGCCTTCAACATCAAGGGCGATCCGAGCGCACCCGATCTGAAAGGGAGCAAGCTGGGCCTGTCACCCGTTCGGTTCGAGGACCGCAGGTCGATGCTGACTCAGCTTGAAAATCTGAGCCGATTGTCTGAGCAAAACCGCCTGCCGTTTGAAGCTCACGACAAGTTTTCGGATGAGGCGGTCGCGCTGTTGACCAGCGGCGCGATGGAACGGGCGATGAATCTCAATAAGGAACCGCTCGCCCTGCGCGAGCGATACGGGATGAACATCTACGGTCAGCGAGTCCTGCTCGCCCGGCGGTTGATTGAAGCGGGAGCACGCTTCGTCACGATCAACCATGCCGTGCAGGGGGGCCTCTACGGCGAAGGGACGACGAACGGCACGTGGGACGATCATCAGCTGCTGTTCAACTCGATGATGTCGTTCTCGGACGTGCCGTCCAAACTTCCCGGCGGCTCCAAGTGGCATCGGTACGAGGGACCGGGCAATCTCCCGCAACTCGACATGTCCCTTTCGACGCTGCTGGACGACCTCGAACAGCGAGGCCGCCTCGACTCCACCCTGATCGTGGTGATGGGTGAGTTCGGTCGCACGCCACGCATCAACAAAGAAGCGGGCCGCGATCACTACCCCAACGCCGGCTGCGTCCTGATGGCGGGAGGCCCCGTCAATCGAGGGACCATCATCGGAGCCACCGACCGCAACGGCAGCACCCCCATCACTCGTCCCTGGGGCCCCGAGGACATCGCCGCCTCGATCTATCACGCCCTCGGGATCGATCACCACCGCACTTTCTTCCCGCGTCTCCCCCGTCCCACCCCCATCGCCGACGGTCAGATGATCGACGGCCTGTTCGCATAACTGACCGGCAAAAGCTGTTTCACGCGATTGCCCACGATCACAGTCAACTTCAAATGTGAGACATCCCACGGCCAGCAGACGCTTGAGATGGCCGAGTCAGAGCGACGCGATGGCCCGGAAGCCGATTCTCTGAGAGGCTATCCGAAAAGCATGAACCGTCTCATGCGCCGACTGTTGTTGGGGTTGCGTTCCCGCCGAGTTTGTCGTTGAAGGTGACGGGTGGATCGACCGGCGCGAGGCGTTTGAGCATGAGCTGAATGGCACTCCAGTTGATCATCGCGGAGGCGGTGGCGGTGGTTCGTTCGTAGTCTTTGCTGTTGCGCCGCGAGCGACCGTTCCAGGCGTTGGTCCGTTCCACGACCCAGCGGATGCGAACCGCGCGGAAGCCCTTCGTGCCGGGCGGCGGCGACTGGACTTCCAGGGACCAGCCCAGCCGATTCTTCGCCATCCAACCAACGAACGGTTGTGGTATTTGTTGTCGCCCAAGATCACCGACAGTCTCGGCGCGGCGGTGCCGTCGTCCGCGTTCGCCGCCGTCACCGCCACCATGATCAACAGTCCCAGCGTATCCACCAGCAAATGACGCTTGCGGCCCTTCAGTTTCTTCGCTCCATCGTAACCTCGGTCGTCTTGACCGATTGCGTGTCGATGCAGGCCGCGCTGGGCGTCGGCTCGCGCCCGGCTTGCACCCGAATTCGCGACCGCAATGCCGCCACGATCGTGTTCAACGTACCGCCATCACGCCACGCGGAGAAGTCGTGAAAGGCGGTGCTCTTCGGCAGCAAATCATGAGGCAACAAATCCCATTAATACGGATCGCACAAATTAACTGCGAGTTGGGATGTAGCTTTTGGAGCAGACGGATTTGATTCGATCGGCATCGAGGCAGTTCTGGCACCAAGTGGTTGAAGCGACCTCGAAGAGTTCGTCGTAGTTGGCGTAGACGCGGTTGGACCAGCAGTGGCTGCGGAGGTATTTCCAGAGATTCTC
>JAYTXB010000754.1:0-5351 GCA_043743205.1 Schlesneria sp. | reverse complement strand
TTGAAGGATGATTGAGATGACCACCGCTTGGCAACGCTACTGTCAGTACCTCGTCACCGATCGCGCGCTGGGGTTCTCGCTCGATGTGAGTCGCGTGCGGTTTGAAGAGAGTCATCTCGCGCCGCTGTTGCCTCGCCTGACGCAGGCTCTCGCAGCGATGACGGCCTTGGAAGACGGCGCGATCGCCAACGCGGATGAGAATCGGATGGTCGGCCACTACTGGCTGAGAGACTCTTCACTCGCCCCGACAGACGAGATCACGTCGGAGATTGATGAGACTCGCACGGCGATCCAAAAGTTCGCCGAAGACGTTCACGACGGGCGAGTCGAAGGGAGTGAGAGCAAGTTCCAGTTTGTCCTCGTCATTGGCATCGGTGGTTCGGCGCTGGGGCCGCAATTCGTCGCGCAGGCCTTGGGGTCGCCGTATGACTCAATGCTGACGTTCTTCATCGACAACACCGACCCCGATGGCATCGACACCGTACTCGGCGAGTTAATTGGGCAACTCGGCAGCACGCTGGTCGTGGTCGTCTCCAAGTCAGGCGGCACGCCGGAGACTCGCAACGGAATGTTGGAGGTCCAGCGGGCGTACCAGCTCGCGAACTTGAAGTTCGCTCAGCACGCGGTCGCGATCACGCAGGATGGGAGCAAGCTCCACAAGACGGCGGTCAGTGAGAACTGGCTGCGAATCTTTCCGATGTGGGACTGGGTGGGCGGTCGGACATCGGTGCTGTCGGCGGTCGGATTGCTGCCCGCCGCGCTGCAAGGTCTCGATACGAATGGACTGCTCGACGGAGCCGCCGCGATGGACCGCCTCACACGCGAGGCCGATCCGCTGAAGAACCCCGCCGCGCTGCTCGCCCTGATGTGGTATCACGTCGGAGAGGGACGCGGCGCGAAGGACATGGTGATCCTGCCCTACAAGGATCGGCTCTGCCTGTTCAGTCGCTACTTGCAGCAACTCGTCATGGAGTCGCTCGGGAAAGAGTTGGACCGCAGCGGGAAGACCGTTCATCAGGGGATCGCGGTTTACGGGAACAAGGGTTCGACCGACCAGCACGCTTACGTGCAGCAACTTCGCGATGGCGTGCCGAACTTCTTCGCGACGTTCATTCAAGTCTTGAAGGATCGCGAGGAAGACCTCGACCCCGACACGCAGTACGTCCGGCCACCGTTCGAGGTCGATCGAGGCATTACGTCGGGCGACTACTTGCACGGCTTCCTGCTCGGCACGCGCGAAGCTCTGTCCGACAGCGGTCGCGACTCGATCACGATCACGGTGAACGAGGTCAACGGCGCGACGGTCGGAGCGTTGATTGCCCTCTACGAACGAGCCGTCGGTCTCTACGCCGAACTCGTCGATATCAACGCCTATCATCAACCGGGAGTCGAAGCAGGTAAGAAAGCGGCCGCGTCGGTCCTCGACCTGCAATCGCGCGTCGTCCAGCAGTTGGGGTCGGCGGCGTCTCCGCAAACAGCGACGCAGATCGCGGCCTCACTTGGCGAACCCGATCGCGTCGAGTGGGTCTACAAACTGCTCGAACACTTGTCGGCCAATCCGGGACGCGGCGTGCTGCGACACGGCGGGCAGTCCCCGGCGACGGCCACCTATCAGGCCAAAGCCGAGAACTACGAACACGAGGATATCGAAGGAGACTTGAACGAGTGATGTGACGATCAGAGTCCAAGCCGTTCAATGAATTACATGACCCCCGGCGAGGTTTTCGATTCGATCGCACAAAACGCTCCTACCGACTGGGGTGCTCGAACGAGGTTCGTGCTCTGCATGTCGTTCCAAAGCGCAATGCCTCCCAGTAAGCCCGCAATGTTTGGTACGACCTTCACGTCAGCAGGCAAAGTGGCGGGATCGAGCATCCTGGCATTGCCGCCTCCCAAGTAGACTGTGTCGAAGTTGAATGTGTGCCGGAGTTGCAAGACGGCCTTGTCGAGCCACGTCCTCCACGCCACCTCGCCCAGCCGTTCGAGTGACGCTTGGCCGAGCCACTGTTCGTAAGTCTGACCTTCCGCGAAAGGATGATGAGCCAGTTCGAGATTCGGTACGAGCAACCCATCGACAAACAGCGCCGATCCCATGCCGGTCCCGAGCGTCAGCACCATCTCCAAGCCTTCGCCCGAGATCGCTCCGAAGCCCTGCACATCGGCGTCATTGGCGACGCGTACCGGTTTGCCGAGCCGCGCGGCTAACGACGGTGCGAACGCAAAGCCGTGCCAGTCCGGATCCAAGTTGGGCGCGGTGATCGTGACCCCCAATCGGACCACGCCGGGAAAGCCGACGGCCACCCGGTCAAACTGGTGCGCTGCGGCCAATTGCGCGATGGTCTCGATCACGGCAGGCGGAACGGCAGGCTGCGGTGTCAGTGCCCGATCCCGCTCACTCAAAGCTTCACCCGACTCGTTCAAGACCAGCACCTTGATGCCCGTCCCGCCGACATCGACCGCCAAAGTTCGAGGCCCAGAGGTCTCATGAGCCGTCACTGTTGATTCGATCATTCCGTGAACCTTTGGATGTCGGGTGAACCTTTCGAGCGTGCCAGCATTCTATTCGGAGTCGGTTCGCTTTTCCTGTCGCTGCTCTCCGCCAGATACGAGTGAGCGAACAAGAAAATGAGTCTGTTGAAGTTCGAGCGATCGGCCCCGACAATCGCCACCCGTTCACGAACTCCTGCTGCCGGAAAGTCACACGCTGATGAGCCTCTTTCGACCCGAACTTGATCGCATGGCCGGCTATCTGCCCGGCGAACAGCCGCAGGATGGCGGCTGGATCAAACTCAACACAAACGAGAACCCGTATCCACCTTCGCCGCGTGTGGTCGAAGCGATCACCGCCGCCGCGCAGGGAAAGCTCAATCTCTATCCCGATCCGCACGGCATCGGGTTCCGCAAAGCCGCCGCCGCCGCGTTGAATCTCGACCCCGATTGGATTCTGCCCGGCAACGGCAGCGATGAAGTGTTGACGATCCTGACTCGCTCGTTTGCGGGGCCGTCCGACCAGATTGCCTATCCGTACCCGAGCTACATCCTGTACGAAACGCTGGCCGACTTGCAGGGGGTGCGTCACGAGCGACTGCTGCTCGAACCCGACTGGTCATGGAATTTCGACCGCATCGGCAAGACGATCGAGCAGAGCAAACTGATCTTCGTTCCTAATCCCAACTCGCCGTCGGGCAATCGCTGGCCGTTCGATGACCTGCTGGCACTCATGCCGAAGCGCGGAGTGCTGGTACTGGACGAAGCCTACGGAGACTTCGCCGATCATCCGCATCAGTGCGAGTTGCTCAACAGCACCGCCGGACGGCAGATCGTCATCACGCGGACGTTCAGTAAGAGCTACAGCCTCGCGGGTGTGAGATTCGGTTTCGCGATCGCTCACCCCGATACCATCGCCGGGTTGAGGAAGATGAAAGACAGCTACAACTGCGACTCGCTGTCACTGGCCGCAGCCACTGCCGCGATTCAAGACCAAGACTGGATGCGCGCCAACACCGCTCGCATCCGCACGACTCGCGAACGACTGACCGCCGCACTGAAACAACTCGGCTACGATGTCGTTCCGAGCCAAACCAATTTCGTTTGGGCAACTCATCCAGCCGGTGGCCACAAGGCTCGATACGAGGCGCTCAAGTCGAAGAAGATTCTCGTCCGCTACATGTCGTTCGGAGACATCATGTGGGCCGCCGACCAACGCCTCGACGGCCTCCGCATCACGATCGGCACCGATGCGGAGATTGATTCGCTGCTGATGGCACTGGCTCAAATGACGTGACGGCTGTCGCCATCCCGCCAAGTGGTCGCGTCGTAGAAGCAGGCGCACCCGTTCTGGTAGATTCGGGACCAATGGGAGGAAATCATGCCAGCATTGATGACAGAACTCATGCGAGTCGAACTCGAAAAACAAGACGGCGGGCCGGTCACGGTTTTAGATGAGATCACTCATCAAACCTACTACCTTGTCTCAGCGAAGGATTTTGATCGGCTCAAGACATTGCTCAGCGAAGAGCCGTTTCAGCCTCAGGATATTTACCCGCTGATTTCGAGAACGGCTCTCGATGCGGGTTGGAACGATCCTCTCATGGACGAGTACGACAACTATGACCAGCACCGATCGCAAGGTTGAGCGTGGCGATGTGGTTCTGCTGCCGATCGCATTTGTCAGCGGAATCGGAAGCAAGGTTCGTCCTGCAGTCGTCATCCAAAACGACGCGCTGAACGACAAACTCAACAGCAGCATCGTGGCGATCATCACATCGACGAATTCGCGAGCCGCAGTGGAACCGTCTCAACTTTACATCGAGATCAATGGCTTGGATGGCCGCGCGACAGGCCTGCTGCACAACTCAACGGTCAAGTGTGAGCATCTCGACACCATCGATCAACGCGACATACACCGAGTGATCGGACGATTCTCCGATTCACTGATGAACCGAGTGGAAGCCTGTGTGGCTGTCGCTCTCGAACTGAAGTAACCGGAATGGAAAGTCATCAGGATCAACTCATGTCCCGAACGGCGAAGATTGAACGGAACACGGCCGAGACTCAGATTGTGTTGTCTCTCAACTTGGACGGATCCGGCGTCGCGAACGTCTCAACTGGCGTGGGGTTTCTCGATCACATGCTGACGTTGTTTGCCAAGCACGGTCTGTTTGATCTCGATGTCGTCGCGAAGGGCGACCTTCACATCGACGACCACCACACGACCGAAGATGTCGGTATCTGTCTCGGCAAAGTGTTGGCTCAGGCGGTGGGGGACAAGCGCGGGCTGACTCGCTACGGCAGCATGACTCTGCCGATGGAAGAGACGCTCGTCACGAGTGCCCTCGATCTGAGCGGCCGCGTGAAGTTCATCTACAAGGTCGAGTTCCCGACCGAAAAGATCGGCACGTTCGACGCCGAACTGGTCGAAGAGTTCTGGCAGGCGGTCGCCTCGAACGCACAGATGAACCTGCATCTCGTCCTGCACCACGGCACCAACAGCCATCACATTTCAGAGGGCCTATTCAAAGCGACCGCCCGCGCCCTGCGACAAGCGACGACGATCGACCCGCGTCAAACGGGAGTCCCCTCGTCGAAGGGGACGTTGTAATGGCCTTGCGCCCAGTGTCGCCGTACTCGCTGTGGATCGGTAACGCGGGCGATGTCCGGCGCGTCGCGGAACTGATCGACCACGGGATCGCAGCGGTTGTCGATCTCGCGGCGAACGAACCGGTGGCCTCATTACCGCGCGAGTTCGTTTATCTCCGCTTCCCACTTTATGACGGAGCAGGCAACGATCCGCGAATCCTGCGCGCGGCAGTGAACTCGGTTGTCGAACTGCTTCGTCAAAACATCCCGAC
>JAYTXB010000753.1:0-1850 GCA_043743205.1 Schlesneria sp. | reverse complement strand
CAAAGGAGACAACCATGAACCTGTTTCAAGACCCACTTCAGCAATACCGGCAGAACATGACGCGGCGGCATTTCTTTTCTCAAGGCTCGAACGTGCTTGGCACGGCGACGCTGGCTTCGTTGTTGGGAGGCGGTATCGGCGGGAGTGCCTTGGCGGATGCGGCCAAAGGGACCGGGGCCGCTCATCCGTTGATGACGCATCACGCACCGAAGGCCAAGCATGTGATCTATCTGCACATGGTCGGCGGCCCGCCGCAGATGGACCTGTACGACTACAAGCCCGTCATGAACGACTGGTACGACAAGGATCTGCCCGAATCGATTCGGAAGGGGCAACGACTGACGACGATGACCTCGGGGCAGGCGCGGTTCCCGATCGCTCCGTCGAAGTTCAAGTTTGCACAGCACGGTCAGTCCGGCATGTGGGTCACGGAGCTGTTGCCGTGGACCTCGAAGGTCGTCGATGACATGTGCTTTATGCGCAGCATGAACACCGAGGCGATCAATCACGAACCGGCCATCACGTTCATGCAGACGGGCAATCAGATCACGGGCCGACCGTGTCTCGGCGCGTGGGCTTCGTATGGACTCGGCTCGCTGAACGATGACCTGCCGACGTTCGTGGTGCTCGTCGCAAAGCCGACCAACACCGAGCAGGTGCAGGCGATCTCGGCCCGGCTCTGGCAGTCGGGCTATCTGCCGGGCGAGCACTCGGCCACGCCGTTCCGCAGTGCGGGAGACCCGATCCTCTACATCAACAACCCGCCGGGAGTCCCCTCGGAAATCCGCCGCAAGACGCTGGATGGCCTACGGCAACTGAACGAGCAGACGCTGGCACAACTCGGCGATCCCGAGACGCGGACGCGCATCGAGCAGTACGAACTCGCGTTCCGGATGCAGGCCAGCGTTCCCGAACTGACCGACATCGCCAGCGAACCGGCCTCGACCTACGAACTCTATGGCGAGGAGGCCAAGAAGCCCGGCACCTTCACCAACCATGTCCTGCTCGCTCGGCGCATGGTCGAGCGGGGCGTGCGGTTCGTGCAGATTTACATCAACAACTGGGACACTCACGCCAACGTCGCGGGGCGGCTGCCCAGCCAGTGCAAGGACGTGGACCAAGCCTGTTACGCGCTGATTCAAGACCTCAAACAACGCGGCCTGTTCGACGAGACGCTCATCATCTGGGGCGGTGAGTTCGGCCGGACGATCTACTCACAGGGCGGTCTGTCGAAGGAGAACTACGGCCGCGATCACCATCCGCGCTGCTTCACGATGTGGATGGCGGGCGGCGGCGCAAAGGGTGGCACGATCTACGGCGAGACCGACGACTTCAGCTACAACATCGTCAAGGATCCGGTTCCCGTCCACGACTTCCACGCCACGGTGCTGCATCTGCTCGGCTTCGATCACGAGCGGTTCTCGTTCAAGTATCAGGGGCTGGATCAAAAGCTGACGGGCGTCGAACCGGCACACGTCATCAAGGAGTTGATCGGGTAGCGAGGCTCTGCGGCTCGACTCGAATGCTGCCATCCCTTTGGAGTGCGGTGATGAATCTCCGCAGTCCAAAGTTCGCAACGCCGTGACTGTGGCACCCTGAGCTTGATCCGTTTCCTTTCAAACAGCCGCTCCCAACGATTCACGGCCGCAAACACTCCCGCTTGGAAAGCTCGCTCATGCAACGACTCTTCTGGTTCTTTCGTGCCCTGCCTCCCGGAGCGAGGATGCAGCAGGCGCTGGTGGTGCTGATCCTGGGCTACAACTTTGCGGTCGTCGATCTGAATCCGGGCAATCGGTTTTTCGGCAACCCGCTGTGGATGACGACCGTGCCGATCATTGTTTCGATGATTG
>JAYTXB010000752.1:0-1210 GCA_043743205.1 Schlesneria sp. | reverse complement strand
TGCACTATGGTTCTCGAACGACTGAGTAAGACGTGGTTCAATCTCGTTCACGGTGGCAACATCGTCTACAACCAGTGCTGGGAAGACCCGCGTCTGGATCGCGTGGCCCTCGAACTGACTCAAGAAGATCGCGTGGTCGTCATCACGTCGGCGGGCTGCAACGCGATTGATTACGCTCTCGCGGGAGCCGGTCACGTTCACGCGGTCGATATGAACCCGAAGCAGAACGCGCTACTCGATCTCAAGCTGGTCGGTGCGAAGCAGCTTGATTATCAGACCTTCTGGAAACTGTTCGGACAGGGCTGTCTTCCCGAGTGGAAGGATGTTTACCCGAAGCGGCTTCGCCCGCATCTCGGTGACGAAGCACGCGCCTTTTGGGATCACAAGGGGCACAAGTTGTTTCGCGAGGGCCGTCGCAAATCGTTCTACTTCCGCACCACGAGCGGCACGTTTGCGTGGTTCGTAAACTACTACATCAACCGTATCGCGAAGATGCGTGATGCCGTTGATGCGCTCTTGGCGGCAGACAGCGTCGAGCAGCAGAAGAGTCTGTTCGAGCAGTACGATCTGGCGAAGAAGTTGTGGCGGCCGATGATCAAATTCGCGATGAAGCGCGACGTGACGCTCTCGCTGCTGGGAGTGCCTCGCGCCCAGAGACGCCAGATCGACGAAGGCTATCCCGGCGGCATCCTGCAGTTTGTGGTTGATCGCGTCGAAGCGGTCTTCACCAAGATTCCGCTCAAGGACAACTACGCTTGGCGAGTTTATATGACCGGCGAGTATTCGCCCGAAGCCTGTCCTGAGTACCTCAAGCCCGACAATTTTGAGCGGCTGAAGAATGGCGTCGCCGATCATGTCACGTCGCACACGAACACGGTCGAGGGCTTCGTCCGCTCGTCCCCCGAGCCGATCACGCGCTATGTGCTGCTCGATCACATGGACTGGTTATCGAAAGACCCCGCGAAAAAAATTCTGACCGCCGAATGGCAGGCCACGATCGACAAGGCGTCGCCCAACGCCCGAGTCCTCTGGCGCAGCGCCGGCCTCGACGGAACCTTCATCAACCCGATCGAAGTCACCGTGAACGGCCAAAAGAAACAGCTCGCCGACATCCTGCACTACAACCAGCCGCTCGCCACCGAACTCCACGCCAAAGACCGCGTCCACACCTACGGCAGCTTCTGCATCGCGGACATCAGGAAGTGACATG
>JAYTXB010000751.1:0-2167 GCA_043743205.1 Schlesneria sp. | reverse complement strand
CTCGCGACTCTGAACAGTCGCGCTGCGGATGTTCGCGACAGGTTTGAGGTCGCTCGCTTTGCGAGGCCCGTTTCCCATGCGAACTCCATTCTCCGCGTTACTGCTGATCACGGTCCTGCTTGCTTTTGGACTTCGCTCGCTCACTGTATCAGCCGCCGAAGCACCCGATTACGGACGCGACGTGCGGCCGATTCTGTCGCAGTTCTGCTTCAAATGTCATGGTCCGGATGACGGCCAGCGGCAAGCCGGGTTGCGGCTCGACACGCGCGAAGGGGCGACTACGAAGAGTGAGTCGGGCAAGACTCCGGTCTCGCCGAAGCAGCCGCATCTGAGCGAACTCGTGCGGCGGATTGAGTCGTCCGATCCCGACGAAACGATGCCGCCCGCATCGACCAAGCGAGCACTGTCGGCGGCTCAGAAAGAGACGCTCAAGAAGTGGATCGCGTCGGGAGCCGAGTACAAACCGCACTGGTCCTTCGTCGCGCCGGTGCGGCCTCCGACTCCGGGCGTGCAGCGGCGCGAGTGGCCGCGCGGCGGGATTGACTCGTTCGTCTTGGCCCGGCTCGAAAAGGAGAAACTCGCACCGTCACCCGAAGCCGACAAGTACACGCTCGTCCGGCGCGCGTCCCTCGATCTGATCGGGCTTCCACCGACGGTCGAAGAGGCGGATGAGTTCGTCAATGACTCGTCGCCCGATGCGTATGAGAAGCTGATCGACCGGCTACTCGCTTCGCCACGTTATGGCGAACGCTGGGCGAGGCGGTGGCTCGACCTCGCCCGTTACGCGGATACGAACGGCTACGAAAAAGATCGGCAACGTTCGGTCTGGCCCTTTCGCGATTGGGTTGTCAACTCGCTGAATGCCAACCTGCCGTTCGACCGATTCACCGTCGAGCAGCTTGCCGGTGACATGCTGCCCGGCGCGACGCTCGATCAGCGGATCGCGACCGGCTTCCACCGGAACACGATGCTGAACGAAGAGGGGGGCATCGACCCGCTGGAGTTCCGCTATCACGCGATGACCGATCGAGTCGCCACGACCGCGACGACATGGCTGGGGCTGACGGTCGGGTGTGCTCAATGCCACACGCATAAGTACGACCCATTCACGCATCGCGACTACTTCAGATTTTTTGCTTTGCTGAACAATGCTGATGAACCCGAGATGGATGTTGCGCGCAGCGACATCGCAGCGCGACGAGCTTCACTGCTGGAAAAGATCACCGCCGAAGAGGCCGACCTGCCGAACCGATTCCCGCTGCCGGACGACTTCGAATGGACGCCGATCAAACCCGTTGTCGTTCGCTCAACAGGCGGTGCGACGTTGGAGATCAAAGACGATGCGTCGGTCTTCGTGACGGGGCCAACTCCCGAACGTGACACGTACATTGTGGGACTCGACTCCGACCTGACCGACATCGTGGCGGTAAGGCTCGAAGCGTTGATTGACCCTGCGCTGCCCACCAAAGGCCCGGGCCGAACGCCTCACGGCAACTTTGTCCTCACCGAGTTCAATGCCTCATTAGAGGAGAAGGAAGCCGCTGCGAACAATGGGGAAGACCCCTCACCCCCGGCCCCTCTCCCGACCACCGAAGCGGCGGTGCCCGAGCCGGGGCGAGGGGAGGAAGAAGACGCCGCGCCACTGAAGTTCATTCGTGCTGCAGCCGACTTCTCGCAGGCGCAGTTTGACGTGGCTCAGGCCATCGACGGCAACATGAAGTCGGGCGGCTGGGCCATTCACGGGCCGGGCGAGTGGAACACGAACCGCACCGCGACGTTCTTCCTCGCCGAGCCGAGCGGCCTCGCAGGGAAGACCACGCGCTGGACGATTCGCCTCGACCAAAATCACGGGATGCAGCACACGCTCGGCAAGTTCCGCATCAGCCTCGGCCGACGAACGGCCAACAGCGACCAACCCGAAGCGGTGCGACGGCTCGCCCATCGCGACCAGAAGTTCGGCGAGTGGCTCGCCAAAGAAGAGGCGCGCGTGATGAAGTGGACCACGCTGAAACCGGTCGCCGCCAAGAGCAACCTCGCCCTGCTGACGATTGAGGACGACCACAGCATCTTCGCCAGCGGCGACATGTCGAAGCGGGACATCTACGACTTGAGCTACGCGCCGGTGCAAGACAACTCGCGAGCTTCGATCGACGCACGACCGGCAACT
>JAYTXB010000750.1:0-4328 GCA_043743205.1 Schlesneria sp. | reverse complement strand
GGTGGCGTCGATCACCAACAGGCATTCGTGCGGCGCACCGGGGATTTTCTTCCCGATCACGTTGCGAATCTTCTCCAGCTCCTTCATCAGATTCGCCTGATTATGCAGCCGTCCGGCGGTGTCGATGATGAGGACATCCACGCCCGACTTGAGAGCTTCGTCACACCCCGAGTACGCGACGCTCGCCGGGTCCGTGCCGCTCGGTCGAGTCACAATCGCGCAGCCCAACCGCTGGCTCCAGAGAGTCAGTTGCTCGACCGCCGCCGCGCGGAACGTGTCGCCCGCCGCCAGCATCACGCTCTTACCTTGAGACGTGAGCAGCTTGGAAATCTTCGCGATCGAAGTCGTCTTGCCCGTCCCGTTGACTCCTGTCACGAGGATCACAGTCGGCTTGCCGTCCGAGAACTTGAGCGGTGAGAGCGGACGATCGGGGTCCCACGTCACGTCATCATTGCCGCGCAGGATCGTCTTGAGCGTCTCCTTCACGGTGGACCAGACATCGCTCACGACGAGTGTCCGGCCGAGGTACTTCGTGCGTAGCTCGCTCACGATTTGCGCGGAGGCCGCGACTCCCATGTCGGTCCGAATCAGGCGTGCCTCAAACTCTTCGAGCTTCGCTTCGTCGAGAATCTCACCAGACTTGAACAGGTCGCGGATATCGGTCTGAAGGAGCTGCTTCGTGCGTTGCAACCCCTGCTTGAGCTTCGCAAAAAATCCCATCGGAATCAGACCTCAACTTGAAAACAGAAATGGCCCACCACCTCGCGCATTACCTCGTTCACGTCGCGGCGGATGATAGAGACGGCTGGAACGACGGGCAATCGGCTGAGTCAAATCACGCCTATCCCCTCTTTCGAGCCACGGCTAGAATCCCGACCGGCTGAAACTGCCGGATTCAGATCACGTTTGAGTCGAGTGAGTGGTCGAGTCGAGTGAGTTGATGAGCGAGCAAGGGACGCTGGCTATGAGACACGCGATGGAACGCGTCTATCCAATGATGGCAATCGTGATGGCCTGCGGTCTGGGCCTGACCGGCTGTCTCCCCATGCACGAGACTCGTTTGCCGTCGTGCATCCCCCGGTCAGCCAGTGTCGAGGCGCGGTCTTATGAGTTTCACGATCCCTTCGCCGACGAGTCCATCGGACCAGCCACGTTTAGTCGGCCACGCGCCTTCCAGGAACCTCGCAGTGACACACGCAAGTCGAGCGACCTTCGCTTCCTGCAAGCCGCCCGCGAGTTCGCTCCACGACCTCAGGCCTTCTGGGATCCGCTCTCCCCCACGGGAACAGCCGGTGCCCCGACCGAACCGCTGTGGCGCACCCGTGCCTCATCGAGTCCCATCGCCATCGCACCCCGATCGTGGAATGGGAACCCGTACTACAACGTCGTCGGGCAATGACTCCCGTCATTCGGTCTGGCTCCGTAGGGTGCGTGAAGTCTTCGGAACGCACACTCTTTCCAATGACCGGTTGAGTTCCGATGGCCGATCGCCATCCAGTGCGTTGCGAGGACTCCACGCACCCTACGCTTGTTCCATCGTCTTCGGATTTGTGCTGATGGTCTGTGTGAGCAGCACGTTCGCGCAGACCACGCCGCCGAAACGGAGCTTCGAGGCGACCGCATCCGAGTTCGTCACTCCCGAGACACAGAAGTCGATTGATCGCGGCCTCGCGTATCTGGCTAGTCGTCAACATGCGGACGGTTCGTTCGGGTCGGGCGTGACCTACAAGCGCAACGTGGCTGTGACGGCTTTGGCGGGAATGGCCTTCCTCTCCGCCGGTCACACGCCGGGGCGAGGCCTGTATGGCCAGCACGTGGACAAGTCGATTGAGTTCCTGCTGTCGTGTGCGAAGCCCTCGGGCTACATCGTGCGGGAAGACAGCACGGGACACGGCCCGATGTATGGTCACGGTTTCGCCACTCTGTTCCTCGCCGAGGTCTACGGCATGACGCCGCGTAAAGACGTGCGCGAGGCATTAAAAGCGGCGGTCCAACTCATCGTGAACTCGCAGAGCCGCGAGGGTGGCTGGCGTTACGATCCCGATGGCAAAGATGCCGACGTGTCGGTGACGGTCTGCCAGATGATGGCACTCCGCGCCGCTCGCAACAGCGGCATCGCTGTCCCCAAGACGACCGTCGATCTGTGCGTCGAGTACGTGAAGAAGTGTCAGAACAACGCCGACGGTGGCTTCCGCTATCAGCTCAACATGCGACCTCAAAGTGACTTTCCTCGCTCCGCCGCTGGGGTAGTCACGCTCTACAGCGCGGGGCTGACCGAAGGGAGAGAACTCGAACGGGGCCTCGCCTACCTGATGCGTTTCCCACCACGAGGCGACTTGCTCCGCTACGACGCCCATTACTTCTACGGCCAGTACTACGCCGTGCAGGCCATGTGGCACGCGGGCGACGACTACTGGAAGCAGTGGTATCCTGCCATCCGCGACGAACTGCTGGTGCGACAACTCCCCGACGGCAGTTGGAACGACTCCCTCATCAACCCCGAATACGGCACCGCCATGGCCTGCCTCATCCTGCAAATGCCGAACAACTACCTGCCGATCTTCCAGCGGTAGCCTGAGTGGGACTGACAAACCTTTGGGCAACGCGCCGCCAACTTCAGGAACAGTTCACGTTTGTTGTGAGTGAAACCCAGATCCAAGTCATGACGAGCCTCTTCTCCGCTTCATCATTTTGCCCGCCCTCATTTTGCAGGCTCCTGCTTCCAGCAAAATGAGGGCGGGCAAAATGATGAAGTCAAAGATCACGGACTTGGGAACACTCTATTCTTCACTCGGTGGAAAATGAGGTGGCGAGAGATCAGCCGAAACGCGCTAGCGTCCGGTTCGGAAGTCAATCGTTCCTCTCTCGAACCAAACGCTAGCGCGTTCCGGCTAGTTATACCTCGCGCGGGAGGAACTGCGGCCTTCACCAACAGACCTTAGACTCCAGACTTCCGAAGTCTTCGGAGACTTCGGAAGTCTTTCATGCCGAGCGTCAAATGCCTCACTTTGGGCCGCGAGAGGGATAGATGAGCCTCATTCTCCGCCGCGTGAAGAATCTGTTTGATTGCGGCGTCGCTGTGACAGTGAGCCGCGTTGTTCGACTTTTTGGGAGCATCTTCAGTGCAGATCGTGGTGTTGCTGACCGTCGTCTGGTTTGGGTGTCTGGGCGCGGCTCCGTTGCTGGCGGGAGAGGTTGTCTCGCTCATCGAGACCGGTCACGCAGACACTCAGCGTGTGATGCTGAGTGACTGGTCGAACGAGCGATTGCTGTTGGGAGGAGACTCGCCCCGAGAAGTGCCGCTCGACGAAATCGTTTCACTGCACTTTGACCGCGCGACGAAGGCATTCTCCGGTGGCGAGTCACTCGTGTTGCTGACCAACGGCGACCGGTTGGTCGCTCGGCCAACGAGCGTCACGAGCGATGTACTCACTGTGGCTTGGAAACGTGGCGCGATTCAGAGTGACGTGAAGCTGCCGCTCGAAACGGTGGCCGCTCTCGTGTTCGACCTGCCCGCCTCGAAGGCCGATCGTCAGCGGTTGTTCGCCGATTTGCAGACGCTCCCGTCAGGCGAAGACATCGTGTTGTTGGCCAACGGAGACCGAACGCAGGGGGAGTTCGAGGCACTCGACGGCGCGTTCCTTGAACTGAAGCAGGCGACCGGTCCATTGAAGCTCGACCGCAGTCGAGTCCGTGCGATTCGGTTCAATCCTGCGTTGACGAGTGCCTCCAAAATCCAAGGCCGTCGATTGGTGATCGGCCTCGTCGATGGCTCACGTTTCACGGCGACTGCGGTCGAGTTGAAGGCCGACGAACTCAAGCTGACCACTCCGTTTCAACAGGCTCTCGCACTACCAATGACATCCGTCACGTCGTGTCACGTCTATGGCAGTCGCACCCAACCGCTGTCTGATCGTGAGCAGAGCGAAGTCATGTTCACGCCGTACCTCACTGCACCGTGGACGCTCGTGAAGAACGCCAATGTGCTGCACGGCCCGCTGTCGTTGCGAGGGACCGAGTACGGTTCGGGACTCGGGATGCACAGCCGCATGTCGGTCACTTACGCCGTCGCGCCGCACGACCTTGAATTCCGAGCGACCATCGGGATCGACGACTGCGCCAACGGCAAAGGGAGCGTCCGCTTCGTCATCGAACTCGACGGCAAAGCGGTCTGGACCAGTGACGAAATCACCGGCCGCTCCGCCCCGTTCGCCATCCCCCCTCTGTCCGTTCGAGGGGCGAAGCGACTCACCCTCAAAGTCGATTTCGGCCAACAAGCCGATGTCGCCGACTACGCCAACTGGTGCGAGGCCGTGCTCATTGGCGAG
>JAYTXB010000749.1:0-6964 GCA_043743205.1 Schlesneria sp. | reverse complement strand
GGTTCTTCGCCTAGAAGTCCGGGGCCTCACGGCACCCGGCTCACAAATCCCGACAGTTATTTCTGCGCCGATCCTAAGTCCTCCAGGTCTTCAATCCAGGAGCCGGAGGACTTACGTCCACCGCTCGGAACTGTGTCGCTTCGATCGTGCGAGGTTTATCCGGAAGCCGAAGGCGACCGTGCCATCGGACTCACGCCCACAGATTCCACCACGACGACTTTGCGGGAGCCGCCTTGACCGGAACGCGTGACGGAATCGCGGCCGTCGTGCCTCCGGAAGAAATGACTTTCTTTTCGGGCATCAACACGCAACTCAGGCTGCCGCTCTCCCCGCCAGTCGTGTCAATCAGGATTCGCTTCGGCCGGAACTGAACCTCATCTACGCGCACATGGCCTGACACCACGGTCAGTGGACAGTCGCGCGGAGGATCGGCTTCCACAAACGTCCGTTCGCACAGCCACTCCGGCCGGTTCAGTGACAAGTCTTTCTGATGCAGGATGCGCAGCTGCATGGCGAATTGAGCATTCGGATTCAAACCGGCGTGAACAAACAGCAGTTGCGGATGCTCGACACACCACGGCAG
This sequence comes from Schlesneria sp., assembly GCA_043743205.1. Taxonomy (GTDB): domain Bacteria; phylum Planctomycetota; class Planctomycetia; order Planctomycetales; family Planctomycetaceae; genus Schlesneria. Next base: position 6,381 of record JAYTXB010000749.1, on the reverse strand, counting down.
ATTCGTGAGCAGTTCGCGATGGTCTGCGGGAACCTTGGCATTGAGGTCCGTGATGTTGCCGACCTCAGCTCCGTAAGACGCGAAGGTCTTATCCGAGTTGTAATGCTGTACCCAGCGGTCACTCCAATTGGAGCCGTCGCGACTGGCGATCCAACCGAGGGCCGAACACATGGCGAACTCATGGTTGCCCGCAATGGCTGTCGTCCGCGGATGCTCCTGCAGCAGGTCGAGGAACAGCTCGACGGCCCCTTTGGAATCGGGGCCGCGGTCCACGAAGTCGCCGATGAACACGATCCAACGCTGTTGGTAATCGGGCAGCTTCTTGAGTTTTTCGAGAATCACTTGCAGCTTATCGACCTGACCATGCACGTCGCCGATGACCGCAATTGGTCCCTGAATCTTGGTCTTCAACGCGGGTAAGGTCATGGAAGCAGCTTTCGTGAACTGACGAGAATGCAGCGATGTTTCGTGGAGAGAATTGCTGAGTCGCGAGAGCGACGAGAGGTGCCGTCGTTCATTGGTGATCGCTCGCGTAATGAGCCTCAGTCATGGAATGACCGAGCTACGTAGGCAAGGCATTCCATGACTCGCATTCCAACGCACGTTGCATCCCTCTCTGACACCTTCTCTGAGAGCGATTGCGACCACCCAAGTGGGTTGCTCACTCAACAGATCGATTACCTCAACCGAGCTTGCACATCGGGGTCGAGAGCCAAGGCGCGTTCGAGAGACTCGGCGGCGCGTTCGGCTTCCCCCGAGGTCTGCAACGCTTGCGATTTGCGGAAATAGGCTTCGGCCACGGCAGGGTCGATGCGGCGAGCTTCCGCGAAACTCTCGATGGCTCGGTCGTAGTCCTGCAACCCGAGATACGCATCGCCGCGCGCTGAAAATGCTTCCTGAGTTGGTTCGACCGCCAAGGCCGCTTCGGCATCGGACAGCGCCTGTGGGAACTCACGCCAGCGCAAACGAATGCTCGCACGCGTGATGAACGCCGAAGCCAATCGAGGATTGATCGACAAGGCTCGATCCAGGTCGGCAACCGCCTTCTCATCATGCTCGACCTTCAAGTAGTGACGCGCTCGCTCGACGAGACTCACCGTGTCGGCCGCGTTCTTCGCCAGAGCCGCGTTCAATCCACCCAGCCGCTCCAGCCACAGGTACTTCGTTTCATCCGCCAATGCCTTGTCGAACGAGGACTGTCGTACGTACACGTCGTGTCGGTGCTGGTAGTACTTCGCGTTGAGCGGATCGAGCATCATGGCTTCGGTGAAGTCCACGATCGCGTTCTCCAAATCGCCGACCCGCGCCCGCAGCAGACCACGATTGTTAAAGGCATTCACGTACTTCGGATTGAGCTGGAGCGCCTTGTTGAAGTCGGCCAGCGCGGCGGCCACTTGCCCCGACTGCAGGGCCGCAAACCCGCGATTGTTGTAGGCATCGACGTAGTTCGAGTCGTGCTTCAACGCGAGGTCGAGTTGCTCGATCGCCTCCGAATAACGTTGCTGAGCAATGTACAGCAGCCCTCGATTATTGAACGGATGCGGGTATTCGGGAGATAGCTTCGTCGCTTGATCGAGATCGCGCAGGGCCTCGTCGAACTGCTGCATGCCCAACCGCACGAAGCCGCGATTGTTGAAGAATCGCGAGTCGGTCGCGTTCACTTCGATGGCATGGTCGAGGTCCGCAATGGCCTCACTGTTGCGACCCAGTCGGTGTTTCACCGTGGCTCGCGCCGAAAACAGCACGGCTTCGCGCGGCTGTTTTTCGATCAGCTCATCGAGCTTCGCGAGAGCCTGCTCGGAACGGCCCTGCTCCATCAATAATGCCACTTCCTTCGGAACGCCCTCGCTCCCCGTGCCATTGCTTTTTACCACCGGCGGTCTGGCCGACTGACCTTGGCAACCGATTAACCACACACCCAAAACCAACCAAGCTGAATGTCGCATGACTCGCGGACTCCTTCCGCTGGAAACGGTCCAAGAAACAGGGACCGGCTTTTAGTGCCGATCCCAAAATCGGTCAATCCGGGTTTGCGAGCGTTCGATGAGTCGCACAATGAGCAGCCCCGCAAACGACATCAGCCCGAAGCGTGATCGCGGAAACTGCACTCCAGTTCCTCGTTCCTACTTCGGGCTGATGCTCTTACGGCAGTGACCTCGTCCTGTTGCCGTGTCGCGACACTTCAGTTCGCAGCCTTCACCACTTCAAACCGGCGCGAGACCGGCTTGGCCATCTGATAGATTTCGGCCTGCTTCGCGGCGATGAGTTCCGAACGTTTGGCCAGTTCCTTGGGCTTTCGTTCGGCTCCGACATCGGCTAGCCAATCGGGAATGTTCGCCATCACGACGCCTCGGAACCGCTGATGCACGATGCCGTTCTTGGCATTGATCGCCGCGAACACTTTTTGAGCCTGATCGTAGACCGGTCCTTTGGCGACGTTTCCCAAGTTCACTCCGACAGCCAGTTCTTCGGCCGAATGAGTCGCCACTTCCACGCCGTCGATCTTGATCGAGTACTTCCCAGCAGCCAGTCCCGCGACAGCCAGCTCGTACCGATTGAGGTCTTTCAACTGATTCACATAGGGCAGCAACGAGACCCAATCGTTCTGAATCGGCAGCGGCAAGGCGGCATCGAGTCGATCGAACGCGACGCCACCATCGGCCTTCGTTTCCTTGCTGATCGCACAGCCCTGAACCTTCGAGCCAGCTCCGACTGCAAACGCATTGGCATCAATCCCAACGTGGCTCACCAGTGACGGAGCCTTCAATCCGGTGAGGATCGCGTGAGCCATGAACAGCCCGCCGTTCGAGGAGGTGTGGAAGCCGTCACCAAACGGGATCACGGTCTTCGCCCCTTCAGCATCCATTCGCTCCAGCCCGGCCCGCGTGATTGCGTACTGATCGACGAACGACGCGCCGTGCTTCGCCGCCAATTCGGAGAGCGGCGCATAGAACGTCTTCTGCGTTTCGAGATAGAGCTTGAATCGCTCCGCCACGCGCGGATCGACTGCGTTCGGTGAGACCAGTCCGACGCGCACGCCCGCTTCCTTCGCCATCGCCAGCATCGCTTCGGTCCCGTCCAAGAACTGCTTCTGCAAGTCGGTGTTGAAGGCACCGTACCCGGCGTCATTCATCCCGAAGTTGATCGTGATCGCGGTTGGCTTCTCCGCCAGTACGTGATCCTTGAACCGGTTCTTCCCCCCCTGAGCACGATTGCCGCCAATCCCCGCGTTGATAAACGTCAGGTTCCAAGTGGGGAATCGCGTCGTGAGATACAGCTCGATGTCGGTCGAGTACTGGTACTGCTCGGTAATGCTGTCGCCGAGAAACAGCACGCGATCATTCGGCTTGAAGAAAAAGTCATCCGCCGCGTGCGCGGTCCACGCACCGGCAAACAGGATGACAGACGTAACGAGACCTCGAACGAGTTTTTGCATGATGGTTCCTCAAACGGTGGTGACGGGACAGAACAAGTTTCAGACAAAGGTTGGTCACGGGGATTTATATCGCACACGTCCATGAATGAGATGTTCGAGGCGAGCCGTGTGCCGTCAGGCCACGGGTGTCCTTCGAGGATTAAGGCGAGCGGCAATGGAGGATTTACCGTGGTCCGGACGCCTACGTCCGGACATTTCAATCACGACCGGACGTAGGCGTCGGTCAACGGCTGGTATGCGAACTCCTGCTGCTCGCCAAAGAACCCGCAGCCTTACGGCATGCGGCTCGCCAATCTCTCCGCTTCGGCCGCGAGAGGTAGACTTCATCTCAATGCTTCCAGTGCCGTCAACCTCATCGCCGACAACGACGGGATCAGGCCGCCGAGGAAGCCCATGATGACGGCGAGCAGCATCCCCAACGCGAGCGTACTCACATCGACGGTCATGCGCAGCACGATCGCTTTGCCGCCGCCCATCGCTCCCGACACGATGCTCGTCGCGGTGTAGCCATCCGCCAACGAGCCGATGGCACATCCGAGCAGACCGCCGAAGAGGGCGAGCAACATCGACTCGAACAGGAACGAGACGAGAATCTGCCAGCGTTTGTAACCGAGCAGCCTCAACACGCCGATGTCTTTCGTGCGCTGACTGATGGCGGCGAACATCGTGTTCATCACGCCGAAGATACCTCCCAGCGACATGATCGCGCACAGCACGAGGGCACTGATGAGGAACTGCTGGTTCGTCGCGGTTAGCGTCGAGAAGTAGGCGGTCTCCACAAACGGAGCGAGCTGAGCCTTCTTGTATTCGTTGGCGAAGAAGTCTCTCAGTTGAAGCGAGGCCCACGCATCGTCGGTCTTGGGACGAACGAGCTTCTCGCGCACGGGAGCCGGTGCGGTCGGGTCGGCCGCTTTTTCAGCGACCGCCTTGTCGTAGGCTTCTTGGGCCTTGCGCTCCTTCTCGGCAAAGAAGGCTTCGCGTTGATCTTGCCGAAAATTCGGATCGGCTCGCAGCACGAACGTCGAGTAATTGGGTTTGCCGAACAGCGGGCCGATCTGTGACTGCTTCGTCCATATCTCCGAGTCGTACAGCGAACCGCTCTGCTCCATGATCCCCGTGATCAGCCACAAGCGACCACCGACATCGAAGGTCTCACCGACTTCCAGTCGCTCGCGATTCTTGGCCTTGGCCAACTCTTCGGGCTGACGATCGGCACCGAGTTCTCGGGCGATGCCGTAACCGACCACGACCTCAATCGCCGTCTCGCCCTCTTTGTTGATCGCCTGCACACCAGCTTGAGAAAACCACGCCCCGCCCTCACGCAGCTTCATCGTGTGGACCTTGGCCGACATCGCCGCATCATCGACACCGCGCACCTGCAAGAAGCGGCGGCGAGGTCGTCCCGGTGCGGGCTTGTCCATCGTCTGCACCACGTTGAGATACGTCTCGCGGCTGATGAGTGCCTGACCGTTCTCCTTGAGGACACCGTCCTGCGTTTCAATGTCGGTGGCATCGGCAAAGTTGAGCGTGCTGAACGCTTCGTCTGTCGCTCCCTCGGCCATAATCATTACGTTGCCGGGATGCCCGGTGTTATCGGTCATCGCGTACATGCCGTTGACGAACGCGAGCATCATCGTCTGTAAACCGATCACCAGCACGAAGGCCCCGGCCGTCATCAACGTCGTCCATTTGCGGGCGACCAAGTTCATGAAGTTGTAGCTGAGCGGAACCTTCCCGATGAAACACAGTCCCGCGTAGAGCGCGACCGACGCCCCGATCAGGCATCGCAACAGCAACGGATTGCCTGAGAACAAGTCCCACGGAGCAGCAGCAAACAACAGCGAGTCAATCACGGCGGAAACCTCTTCAGTAGCGGAGAAATGTTCTGGGGTCGGGCGTTCAAACTTCCGAAGTCTCCGAAGACTTCGGAAGTTTCGGAGAGGCTCTCAATCAAGCCTCACGTCACACGAGCAAACACGTCCGAGACCTTCACCGATCTCGCACGCCACGCGGGTAGAAAACTTCCGGCGAACGCGGTCCCTGATCCCATCGCGGCTCCCCACCACAAGGCCGCTTCGGGGACAGTGAACTTTGGGAAGAACGCGATCCGAAACGGCAGGCCGCCGAACACGTTGTTGATCACGTAATACGACACTGCCGCGCTGAACAGTCCCGACACCAAGCCGATCAGCACGGATTCGGTCAGGACCATCATCAGAATTTGGTTGGGGCGGAAGCCGAGAACTTTGAGGACCGCGAACTCAGGTTCTCGCTCGCGCACGCTGATCGAAATTGCGTTCATGATGACCAGCGACAGCACCACCATGCAGGCGGGAGTCAGCAGCCAGCGGATCCCCCAGAAGATGTCGCGCCATGCTTCGAGGAACCCCGAGATGCCGGTCGAGGAGGTCTCGCACTTCACGGCAGGCGACGAGAAAGAAGGTGAGCTGATGATCTGCTCGGTCAACTTGTTGAACGTCGGTTTGTTCTTCACACGCAGCCAGACCAGACCGAGTGACCGATCGGCCATCGAGTGAGCCTTCCCACCGTGCGACTGCTTGTACGCATCGAGCTGCCGGTTGAAGTAATCACGGTCGATCACGGCACTGTCGGCGAAGCGCGCCGGTTCCTTGGGAAACGTGCCGACGATCTCCAACTCTAAATTGATGTCGCGATAGTTACGGCCATAGACGGTGATTCGATCGCCAATCTTCTTTTGCATTTTTTCGAGCCGCTCGGGGCCGACGATGACTCCGTTCGGCACCTCTTTCATGCGAGCGATCGCCTCAAGCAGCGGCCGGACTTCGGAGTCGGGCATCTCATCCACTTCGTCCATCATCGTGCGTGCCTTCTCCGGTTCCATCACGAACGAGAAGAACATGTTCTCGAACCCGCGCTTGGCCGGATTCGATTCGGTCGAACCGACGAAGAAGCCCCACGTCATG
>JAYTXB010000748.1:0-5546 GCA_043743205.1 Schlesneria sp. | reverse complement strand
GTGAGGATTGTGGTCTCGGCCTGTGCCGCCCTTTTGCACGAGCGGCAACCGACCGAATTCACCGCCCCAGATGATGAGCGTTTCGTCGAGCATCCCGCGCTCGGCCAGATCGGTGAGCAACGCGGCGATTGGCTGATCGGTCTCCGCCGCGAAGCCGGTGTGGTTTCCCGCGATGTTCGCGTGACCGTCCCAGCTTCGTTCGTTGTCCATGCCGCCCGAATAAATCTGAACGAACCGCACGCCTCGCTCGACCATCCGCCGCGCGGTCAGGCACTGTTTGGCGAAGTGAGCACACTTAGGGTTGTCGAGTCCGTACAACTTCTGCGTCGTGTCACTCTCCTTCGCCAGATCGAGTGCTTCCGGCGCGGCCATCTGCATCCGATAGGCCAGCTCGAACGATTCGATCCGCGCGGCGAGTTCCGTCTCGGCCGGATGCTGTTCGAGTTGCAGGCGATTCAACTTTCCGAGCAGATCGAGCTGCGCCCGCTGCTGCGGATCGGACAACTCGGCCGCGCGGTTCAGGTTCTCAATCGGATCGCCTTGCGGTTTGAGGGCCGTCCCTTGGAAAATGCTCGGCAAAAAACCGGCCCCCCAGTTTTGAGCATGTCCCTTCGGAATGCCGCGACCCAGCGTGTCATACATGACAACAAACGACGGCAAGTTCTGACTCTCGCTGCCGAGTCCATATGTCACCCAGGCCCCCACGCACGGGAAACCCTGTCGCGCGCTCCCCGTGTTGATTCGGAACAGCGCGGGCGAGTGATTGTTCGAGTCGGTCCAACACGAGTAGACGAACGCCATCTTGTCGACGTGCGTGGCCATCTTCGGAAATATTTCACTCACCCACGCACCGCTCTCGCCATGCTGCGCGAACTTGAACGGAGACTTCATCAACGGCCCGCCCTGTCCCGCAAAGAACCCGGTCGTCTGATCAAACCCCGCGAGTTCCTTGCCGTCGCGTTTCTCAAGCTCGGGCTTGTAGTCCCACGTATCAACCTGTGACGGCCCGCCATTCATAAACAGCCAGATCACCGACTTCGCCTTGCCGGGAAAGTGCCCGGCATGAGGCGCGAGCGGATTCAAACTCCCCGCCGTCGCCGCATGAGCGAGCCGTCCTTCCCGAGCCAACAATCCCGCCAGTGCCAACGAACCGAACCCGTTCCCCGCGCGATGGAGGAACTCCCGTCGTGATGGATATTCAATTGCCGGGGAGGCAAAGCAGAGGGGACTCGACATTGGTTGTATCCTTCACAAAATTGCGATGACCGCTTCAGGTGGCGACCAGTTGGACAGAGTAACTACAAACCCAACTTGATTGAGAGAGTTGGCGACTTGCTCCATCGAAACGGTGCGAGGAACTCCGACCTCGAACGAACGATCATACTTCGTATGAATGATCAGCAGTCCCCAGTCTTCATGCACTTCTTCCGGGCGTCGGAGTTCCATGCATTGGTTTCCCAGTTTCGACCATTGATGCTGACTGAAGAGAGCGAATGGCCCGAACCCGCCGAAAAACTTATTGATGCATGACAGCCCCTCTTTGGAGATCGAGACCATTCGATGTGTGGGAAAACACGTTCCCGCGATAAACAGCGGGAACATAAAACAAGCCATGAAGTATCTGCTGATTTGGCGTATCCGTTCAGCAGACGAAGGAGAATCGGTGACAACGCTGATGACAATCCACAGCAGTGTCGCTGAAAAAATGGCGATCCGCACACGCCAGCTCGTGCGAGTCATCAACCGCCACTTGAAGTACAGAGGTTCGTCCCATGTCAAGATCATGGTTCACTCCATGAGTGAGGAAACACAATGAGAGTTGAGATCACAAACTTCGGGCTTCCTGCCGTGTTTTTTCATGGTTGCTCGCGATGTCCGGCACGGATGAATTCGACGATCTCCTGCGTATCGAGAAGCTGATCGATGCCCAGTGCATCGAGAGGGCTTCCTCGCCGTCTCACGTTGCGGCCATCGCCGCGTATATCTTGCCGTGCTGCGCCAGCCAATTCACGTCACCCTGCTGAGCAGCTCTTCCGCCTCTCTCAGGAGCTGAACTGTTTCCGCTTCGTAGCACGGCTCAGTCGGGTCATCGTCGGGAATGACCAGTTCGACATCGACGGCCACGACGTAACGATCCGTGTGGACGAGGCGCGTGCGTTGGATTCGCCGACCTGAGATTCGCATGGTTACTCCTCATCGAAAAAATGAACTGTGACAAGTTTGGCAACGCCGCTGCTTTTCAACAACGACCACACGGCCTTGAATTCGGTTCCCTCGGGAAGCAGCTCACTCACCTCGACTTTGGGATTGGGGATCACCGACTCATCTTCGGCAATTTCTGGAAAAGAGGGTCTAGGCGGCGAATCGTTGCGACTCACGCGAAGTTGCGACCAAGTTCACCGCAGCGTGAGGGTAAGGTTCCACGGAGTCTGGCACCAAACCCTGATTCGCTTCGGAGAACTGAACGACTCCACCGAGCGGCCAGATTGATCGATGCTGGCCGGGCAAGTTACAAATCAGCTCCACGTCCACGTCGGGGCGATTCGCGCGCGTGGCGTGTGAGGCACCGGTTGATATACTCCCGCCCCGAAACAGGGACGGTTGGAGTGCTCTGGAACTTGCCTCGCAAACGCGTTCGCGCAGGAGATCACCGCGCGAGAATTCGGTGAGCTTCACATTGGCTCCGTCCACGATGTCGTGTCATGCCGTCCCGCGAAATCGACCCACTCATCTGAAGGGCCTCCGCCGTGAAGAAGGACCAGTTCTACGACTACGAATCGCGGCTGGCTCGACCGATCAACGTCAAAATTCCCGAGTTGCAAAGCGGCGAGCGATTGCGGCACGTGATCTTCGCGGACCAGTTCACACGCGGCATCCTCGAACGACTGACGCGCACCGCCGATCGGATTCGGACACTGCACAAGTCGAACGACGGCTGCCGATTCCTGCGTGAGCTGCTGCCGCACATTAAGGCCATGCTCTACTTCACGCAGCCTTCGACGCGGACGTTTCTCTCGTTCATGTCGGCCTGCCAAATCCTGGGCGTGTCGTGCAGTGAAGTTCGCGATCCCAAGGTCTCGTCCGAGTCCAAGCGCGAGTCCCCGATCGACTCGATGCGGATGTTCAGCAGCTACTTCGACATCGTCATCATGCGCAGCAACCAACCGCAGTTCGCCGAGTGCTGTGCTTATCTGATGAATGATCTGGGTGAGACCAGCCGCCGTAGCGTCCCGATCATCAACGCCGGTTCGGGCGCGGACGAACATCCGACGCAAGCACTACTCGACACGTACACGATCCAGCGGGCACTCGCCTTCGATCATCCCAAGGACTCCAGCCAGTGGACTTGGTTCGAGGAACAGCGTCAGGCCGAACCCGGCCTGCGAAAGGGAATCGGCGGGAAGAAGATCGGGTTCTGTGGCGACGTGCGGCGCGGTCGCACCGTTCGCTCACTCTCGCGTCTGCTGACGCTGTACGACGACATGTCGATGTACTTCATCTCACCGCCACATCCAAAGCTGCGCATCGCGCCCGAGATGAGATCGCTGCTGATCGACCGCAAGGCCGAAGTCCGCGAGTTCTCGACCTTCGACGATCCGGTGGGCGGAGCAGGATCGCCTTCCGTCATTGAGTCCCTCGATGTCCTCTACATGACGCGGCTGCAACGCGAACACAACTCGCCCGAAGACGAAGCCGACTTCGAGAACCTCGACTTCACGCCCTACCGCCTCACGCCCAAGCTCGTCAGCCGCATGAAGCCCTACGCCGCGATCCTGCATCCGTTCCCGCGCGATGAAGAATTTGGAGAGATTCCCACGAGCATCGATGCCGATCCCCGCGCGTTCTACTTCCGCCAAGCCCGCAACGGCATGTGGGTCCGCGCCGCCCTGATGGCCTACATCTTCGATGTCGATTCCAAAATCGCCGACTACTACGACCAGTACACGGCGGAGACAAAGGACTACAACACCGGTGTGCTGTGACGCAGATGTTCTCTCGTTCCCAAGTTTCTCTCGTTCCCAAGCTCCAGCTTGGGAACGGCGACTTTGAAGTCCAGCTTCGTCTTCCTCCTCGCCAAGCCGGAGCTTGGGAACGTGGTGAGGGACCTAACAGCACCGCCCCTCGCTCACGCCAGCGTCATGCGATAGTCTGATCCTCGTCAACACCGCAACCTTGGAGACTGACATGACATCACTGTTCTTGGGAATGGACCCGTACATTGAAGCGTGCGGGCTGTGGGAGGATTTCCACTCGGACCTCATGGCCGAAATTCGGGCCTCACTCGCGGAGAATCTCCCCCCTACATACGTCGTGCGGCTCGGCGAACGGGCCTACATCTCGCAACTGTCGATGGAGACACTGGAGACCGAACACCACCGAATGCTGGGCGATGTCAGCATCTCGCTGTCACGGACTCGTGTGCGGGGAGAGAGCGACTCCAGCGCGGCCTTGTTGGACCAACCGCTCACAGGCGTCGAGGCCGATTCGGTGGCGATGGTGGCGTTGAAGAGCGACGAGTTTCGCGAGCCGTTCGTGGAAATCCGCTCGCTCGATCCAGAGCGACCGCTCATTACGACGATCGAAGTTCTGTCACCCTCGAACAAGCGACGCGGGACCGAGGGCTGGGAACTTTATCAACGCAAACGGACGGCCCATCTGAGGGGACAAGCCAATCTCATCGAGATCGACTTGTTGCGAGGGGGCGGGCGACTTCCCATGTCCACGCCGTGGCCGAACAGCCCGTACGCACTGCTCGTCAGCCGCCGCGAATCGGCACCGAACTGCCGCGTCTGGCGAGCGTCGTTCACGGTACCGTTGCCGCCGATCCCTGTGCCACTTGCCAAGCCCGATCACGATGTCACGCTCGCTCTACAACCGCTGATCGACGCCATCTACACCCGCTCGCGCTACGACACGGACATCGACTATCGCAAACCATGCGTCCCACCACTCGCTCCGGAAGAGATCGAGTGGTTGAACCAGCGACTGGAATCACGATGAGCGAGTTTCTCCGGTCGCCCTCTCGTTCCCAAGCTCCTGCTTGGGAACGGTGGCGTTGAAGCTCCCGCTTCGTCTTCACTTCGCCAAGCTGGAGCTTGGAATAGTTGCGTTCCCAAGCTGGAGCTTGGGAACGAGGAGACGTTTGGGAACGAGAGTTCACACGTGAGAGTCACTTCGTGGCGACGACCTTCACGTTCACGGGTATCTCAGCCGTGAGCAGGCTACCGGACGAAGTGACTCGCAGTTTGACGTTGGCTACGGGCGTCTCGGCGGCGACCTTGGGGGCCTTCACCACGAACTCGAACTTGTCTTGATCGCCTGCGACGACGGCGGGCTGGACGCTGTAGCCAGCCGGGAGGCCGGTCAGCGTCACTTCGACCGGCTCTGTGAAACCGGGCGTTCTCTGGAGGAGGCCGGTGATTTTGTGATCGGCTTCTCCGACGATGGCCAGTGTCGCGTCATCGATTTTCGGGGCGACGGCGGTCTTGATCTCGGCCCGAAACGGTTGCGAGAACGCGCTGGCGAGGACTCGATCCGAGTAAGCG
>JAYTXB010000747.1:0-2743 GCA_043743205.1 Schlesneria sp. | reverse complement strand
CACGCGAGAACCGAGCGCCGCCGCAAGCAACAGCCGGCGCGTCACTCCCCCTGACAACGTCGCCGCACTCCGATTCAACGTGAGGTGATCGAGTCCCAGCTTGCCGACGATGCGCAGTCGTTCGGCGATGTCCGCGCGAATCAATGCCGTGCGGGACAACTCTGTCGCTTCGAGTTGAGTCTCAATGAGAGTCAACCGCGCGGCGGCATCGCGTACGGACAACGACAACACTTCCACGATGTTGCTCGAACCAACTCGTACCGCCAACGCTTCGCCACGCAGACGTGAATCGAGACACGTCGCACAGGTTGCTGATGGGGATGGCTCTGCGGAAACGCCCCGTTCACGACACGCCTCACAGCCACTACTGGTATCAGCGAGGAATAGCCTCGGATCGGGAGGGAGGAACTCGCGCTGACACCCGCCACATTCCCAGCGTCGATGGAATCGTTGCACTGTCCAGCCTCGGCCGTCAATTACGCGCGTCTCACTGATTCTCTGAGTCGCTGCTGTCGTGGAGTGAGTCACCGAAGAGTCGGGTAATGGCACGGACTCCGCAGCCTCCGCGCGGGCGACGAGCATCACGCAGTGGCCCGCCCCTTCTCGAAACGCCGTCTCCACACTCTCGGTGAGTCGTTCGAGCGTGATCTTGCCCGACACGAGTCGATCTGCCACGAGCCAAACTTCCACGGGTCCCTCCTCATCGCGACGAGCCTCACCGGTCAAGGGCGAGTTCTCACGACACAGTTCTTCCACGGTGAGCGACCGTTCACCACGGATCGCGCGTGTGAAACCGCGCGCCTGCCACGTCGAACGTTCACCGGAGGATTCTTCATCAGCGGGGAAGCAGAGTTGGAAACGAGTCCCCTCGGCGAGCGCGTTTGCCACGCGCACGATCTCTTCGGCCGAATGTGAGCGGACTTCGAGGTCACACGCCGGGCAGACGACTCGACCGACGCGTGCGAAGAGTCGCCGCAGGCTCTCGTCGATTTCAGTCAACTCGGCGACGGTCGTCTGTGATGAGGAACGCGACCGGCGGGCGTCGCTGCGAATGGCGATGGCAGGCGGGACGTGAGCGATGCGATCCGCATTCGGTCGCTCGATCCGCTCGAGATACTGGCGGGCCGAAGCCGAGAAGCTCTCGATATACCGCCGTTGTCCTTCGGCAAAGAGCGTGTCAAACGCGAGACTGCTCTTCCCCGAGCCGCTCACTCCCGACAAGACGACGAGCTTTCCCAACGGGATGTCGAGGTTGATTGCCTGAAGGTTGTGAACCCGCACTCCCCGCAGTTCGATGCAGCGCGTAGTCGCAATCGGAGGCGAAGTCGGGGCCGTAATCGAAGTCATGGCAGCTCATTTGAAAAAGGGACGACATACCTAAAGACCAGCGCACCAATCTCCTGCGGGATCGCATTTTTATAAACCTCGCGCGGTGAGGATTGACCGGTTGACGAGTCTCGCGAATGCGAGGCATGGAATGCCTCGCATTCGTAGCTCAGTCATTCCATGACTGAGATTCCCCGCCCAGCAAACTTTTTATACCTCGCGCGAGGAATCGTCGAGGTGATCCGGAGGCCGTTTCCTTTTCTTCATCCGTGCCCCGGCATTGCCTCCAAGTGTTGGTTCGCCGATCCCAACACTGTTGAACGGCATCGACTGTTTGACTCCTGTCGAACCCACGTCTCTAATCCCGCCGCTGCATTCCGTGACCAAGCACTCGTCCCAGCAAAGCGAGCTGTAGGATGGGCACTCCTGCCCGTCGTGTCTTCAGCGTTCCAAGTCGTCAAAGCAAGACGGGCAAGAGTGCCCATCCTACAGGGCAAGGCCAAACCGCATGAGTCGCTCGCTGATCTGGATTGCCGCTCTCACCATGGGTCTGTTCGGTGGGATGGCTCTGGTGTTGGGTGCCGAGCCGAAGATTGAGTTCAACCGAGACATCCGGCCGATTCTGTCAGATGCCTGTTTCCACTGCCACGGCCCCGACAGCGCGAAGCGTCAGGCCGGATTGAGGCTCGATCAGGAAGAGCCTGCAAAAGCGGAGCGGGACGGGCATCGAGCCATCGTCGCGGGTGAAGCGGCTCGCAGTGAGTTGGTCCGACGGATCACTTCGACCAACGCTGACGAGGTGATGCCGCCACGTGACTCGAATCGCTCGCTGACCGCCGCGCAGATCGCACTGCTCCAACGCTGGATCAATGATGGGGCGCAGTGGCAGTCACACTGGAGCTTCCTCGCGCCGCAACGGCCTGCGGTCCCCGATGTCACGCCGCGCCCCCCCTCCCCAACCCTCCCCGCCGAGGGGAGGGAGAAAGCAATCGCGCCCGCTGGCTCTCAACCTTCGACTCTCAACCCTCAATCCATCCGCCATCCGATCGACTCGTTCGTGCGACAGCGACTCGTGGCGGAAGGACTCACGCCCGCGAATGAGGCCGAGAAGACCACGCTGATCCGGCGCGTGACGCTGGATCTGGCGGGCGTGCCACCGACGCTGAGTGAGGTTGATGAGTTCGTTCTCGATGCGTCACCCGATTCGTATGAGAAGCTCGTTGATCGGCTCCTCGCATCGCCGCGCTACGGTGAACGCATGGTGCTCGATTGGCTCGATGCGGCACGCTATGCCGACACGAACGGCTATCAGGGAGACGGCACGCGCACGATGTGGCCGTGGCGGAACTGGGCCATCAACGCGCTGAACTCGAACATGCCGTTCGACCAGTTCACCGTCGAGCAACTGGCGGGAGAC
>JAYTXB010000746.1:0-13014 GCA_043743205.1 Schlesneria sp. | reverse complement strand
CAGTCGATGGTGGTCGAACCGCTGCTTTCCGTCCTTCTCTTCCTGTGGCCATCGTTCGAGCCATAGCTTTACCACGGCGAGGTCATACCACGATCCGTGCTTGCCCCAACCTTCGATCAGGCGTTCGGCTCGGGCTTGGCCATCGGCCGCTGCCAACAGTTCATCCAGTTTTCGATCGACATCTGCGATGGATCGTGAGGACTGGAAATGCCTGATCTCCGCAACTCGCTCGTTGGGCGACACCTTCAAACTGGTGGGCGACAGCTCGATGACGCTGCATCCGCAAACCAGCACTATCCCAATGAGGGCGGTCCAGGTTGATCGCATCCGTCGATCTCGCAGCCAAGTCCAATCTTTTAACCGTGGCTGACTTCTATCTGGGAGTTGGGATGCCGTCGAGACGAATGTCTTTTACATCACCCTCGCGCCAGTTCCGGGATCGCGTCGCCGTCTTCGACGATTTTTACGGGGCGGCCGGCGAAGTTGGGGATGGACGGGGTGGCTCTGGTTGAAGTCAGTTGAGCGGTACCACTGCTTGGCGGCTTTGGGCCAAGCAGTGCCGATGGAGGGTCAGCCCCCATTCGCACTGCTTCTCCGAGGACTGTTACCCTTGTCTCCAGTCCAAACAGAGGACTTCAAAGCAGTGGCACGTCCCGCGTGATCGACTGATTCAAACAGGGCCACCCCGCCATTGGATGTCTGGGTGATGAAATCACAAGAGGGCACAAATCTCGTGGGGGAGCGATGTCTACTCTACGTCACTCCAATGTTAGTTTGAGCGAGTTGTAATCCACGACCAATCGGTGTCCCAACATCAGGCCGACTCCGAGCAGAGTCGTTTGTCCCTCGCCAGCGACGACCTCGACTTCCAGCGTTTCGCCGAACCAATCGATCCAGGCCACGAAGGATTTCAGCCGTGAATTCCGACCATCGGCCAGAACCGCGCGGACCATCAGCCCCGGCTTCAGGCCCATGCGATCAATTTGAGAACGAGGCATCACCAACTCGCCGGTAAAACCTGTGTCGATCCAGGCCTCGATCTCAGTCGCCAGCGCACCCGACTCGGCACAAACGGGAATGGTGAGCAGTGCCCGCCCCTGCACATCAACGAAGCCGTTCATTCACTCATGCCCCCGATATGAATGGCGGCGGCATGACCCACGCGCATCGCGAACGACATTCGGTCGGGAAAGGCTGTTCGAGCTTTCCGACCGGCCTCGCTGAGCGTCTGGCCCAGATAGAACGTCCGCGAAACCGGTTCGATCGCGACAAAAGCGTGTGGATGAGCGGCTTCCAAGGATGCCCGCAACTCCTGCTCGTAGAACTCGGTGGCTTGTTGCTCGATCTCATCGTCAGAAAGTTGGTCGGCCATGTTCTGGTCCTCAGGATGAATGTTGCTGGACTGCCTTCATCAAATGATACTCAATATTCGTTCGCCGCTCTCGTTCGGCGCGGGTCTCCTGACCCCGCCGAAACGCTCGACCGAAGGTCTCCTCTTCGCTTTGGTCCTCAAGCCACATCAGACCACAAAAGTCAGTCCCACATCACGACAAATCTCCACATCGCCCTGAACGCCGCCATCGGACACATAGAACCCGGCCGACGAGAAACGCCATTCGGCCGCTCGTCGAACCAGCCCCTTGCGGCAGGGGTTGTCGTGCAGATAGTCCAGCTTCTGCCTCCACAGGGTTTCGCTGATGAGGGCTACCGGATGCCGCGTGGCCTGCCAGAACCTGCGACGGGTGGCGGGGGCGCTCCTCGCTTCAAGGAAGCCCCCGGAGTGCGACGTTCAACTCACGGGGGGCATCCGCAAAGCCGGTGCGCCCCCCGCCACACAAACAATCAAGTCCGGAAGGGTGCTACGCACGCGCCAGTTCCGGGATCGCGTCACCGTCCTCGACGATTTTTACGGGGCGGCCGGCGAAGTTGGGGATGGCGGCGTGTTTGTAGTCGATGCCGAGGTGGCGGTAGATCGTGGCGAGGAAGTCGGCGGGGCCGACTCGGCGCGAGATCGGGTTTTCGCCGCGAGGGTCGGTGGCGCCGATGACCTGGCCGGTCCGAATGCCTCCGCCCGCGAAGAGCATCGAGTTGGCGTTGGGCCAGTGATCGCGGCCGGGTTGAATTGTGCCGGCCGGTGCGCTGGCGACTCCCTCGCCGCTGCTGGCCACGTAGCTGATGCGCGGGGTGCGGCCGAACTCGCCCGTCACGATCACGAGGACTCGGCGGTCGAGACCCCTGGCGTAGACATCCTCGATCAATGCCGAGACCGCTTGGTCGAGAGTCGGCAGGCGGAATTTGAGAGCGTCGAACACGTGCTGGTTCACCGCGTGATCGTCCCAGTTCTGGACGCGGCCGCACATCGGGCCATCGAACTCGGTGGCCACGATATCGACACCCGCCTCCACCAGCCGACGGGCCATCAGGCATTGCTGGCCCCACGGGTTGCGGCCGTAGCGGTCTCGCACGGCGTCCGGTTCGAGCGACAGATCGAAGGCCGTTCGCGCGGAGGGACTGGTCAGCAGGTTGAGGGCCTGTTGATCGAAGCGATCGACCGCCTCCATGACCCCCGACTGATCGACACTTCGCAGCAGACGATCGAGGCTAGCCTTGAGCGATGCGCGGGCATTGAGCAGATCGAGCTGCTTCTCATCCGCGAGTCCGACGTTGGGGACGCGGAACTGCGGCGCACTCGGATCACCCACGACTTTGAACGCCTCGCGCGACGGCCCGAGGTACGTTGGCCCGGCGATCGTGAAGTTGTCGTAGTTGTCGATCGGGTTCACGGCGACATAGTTCGGGATGCTGCGTTTCGGATCGGCGAGGAAATGACTGGCGACGGTCATCCAATCGGGCAGGACCGGCAGCAGCTTGTCCTGCGGGTCGGTGTCTCCCGCCAGAACTTGCAGCGATCCCGCCGGATGCCCGCCGCCGGTGTGAGCCATCGACCTCAGCAACGTGTACTTGTCTGCGATCTTCGACAGCCGGGGCAGCAGCTCACAAATCTCGATGCCGGGGACGTTGGTCGCGATCGGCTGATAAGGCCCGCGAAAATCCGATGAGGCGAGCGGTTTGCAATCGAACGTTTCGAGATGACTCGCGCCACCACGCAGCCAGACAAGAATCACCGCCGGTCGTTCGGAAGCCGCTTTCAAAGAAGCCGTTTCCGCCGCGCTGGCTTGCAGCCGCAGGATGTCACTGAGGCTCAGGCCGGCAAAGCCGGTCAGGCCGATACGCAGAAACTCGCGCCGGTGGGGAGCATTCACGATTCGATTCCTAGGAACAGCGGAAACTTATTCAGTGGCCGTGACTATAGCCGTCACCGAAGAGGTTGTCGTATCAATATCGGCATCACCCGGCAGGAATTGAGGCCTGCGTAAACTGTTCACCTGTCGCTCCGGCGACGAGACCTCTTGTCGGCGGGGCGACGAGACTACAGTAGGCGGAACGACAACCTGTGTGACTCGCAGTGTCAATTCTCACAAAGTAGGGTCTAAGTTGGTGAACCCTGTGGCATTTCTATCGTGGTCCGACAGCACGAAATCGCGTCTGGCGAAACCGACTCACGGAACATAAACTCCGACCACGGCTTTTTGGGACGTTGGGTAATCAGCAGCCGGTTGTCCAATCACCGTCGAGCACGTGGTTCGCGTGCTTTTCCAATTGGAAAATGAGGCACGCAAGCCGCGTTCCCTACGTTTTTCAACAGGCTGTCAGGAGAGGGAGCGATGAAAAGCGACTTGGAAGGATCCCGTCCGGTGCGTGTGATGACGCTGGCGACGCTTCAAATCCTGATGCTGGTTGCCGTCATGGTGCTGACCGCGCGGTTGTGGCCGCAGGCGTCTGCCCAAGAGCCGACCGCCGCGAGCTCCAGTCCCGTCACCGCAGCGGAGAATGCGAAGTCGGCGGCTCCCGCTGAAAAGGGAGGCATTCCGCGCGAGCCGATTGAAGTCTTGTTTGCCCTCGGCCCGTTCCTCTACCCGCTCGCACTCTGCTCGATCGTACTGGTTTGGTTCTCGATTGAACGATTGGTCGTGCTGAGACGTGGTCGCGTGATTCCTCGTCCCTTCGTGAAGCGTTTTTTTGAGCATCTCTCCGAAGGGAAGCTCGACCCGAAGTCGGCGACGAAGCTGTGCGAGGAGAACGGCAGTCCGATCGCGTTCATCTTCGCGCACGGCATCCGCAAGTGGGGCAAGAGCAGCGTGGAAGTCGAGCAGGCCATCATCGACGGCGGAGAACGGCAGGTCAGCCAACTGCGCAATCATTTGCGAGTCATCAATGGTGTGGCGACGATCGCCCCCCTGCTCGGGTTGCTCGGGACAGTGGTCGGCATGATCGAGTCGTTTAATACCATCGCCACGAAAGCCGCCATGGGGAAGTCGGAGGCACTCGCTTCGGGAATTGGCCTCGCCCTGCTGACGACTGCTGTCGGACTAATGATCGCGATTCCCGCCCTCGTCATGTACATGTACGTCTCGGGGCGAGTCGATGCCCTGGTCGTCGAAATGGACGGACTGGCCCAAACCCTCGTCGATACCATCTCTGCCGAAGCTATCGCCGAACAAGCTCGCTCTGGCCCCCGCGCAACGACGGGAACCAAAACCGGGATCGACACTCGTAAGGCGTAATTCTACACCTCGCGCAGGCATGAAGTGAGACGTTTCAACGATTAGCCGCGCGAGGTATAAAAGGCAGTTTCTAAGGCAATTCTGGCGAAAAAACGACTCAGCGTTAGGCGTCTCATGAGCCACTGATGGCCGAGGAAAATCGAGGATGTCGAAGCCCGTTGAAGAGCCGCAAGTCGAGTGCCTTGCCGGCGATTTGAACGATCACAAATGAACTGTGGCAGATCATCGTTCCCTCGCTGCGGCTGTGCGTGGCTAGGGCCATGGTGAGGGGGCTACTTTTATTGTCGAGCCACGAGGGAACTTCACATGGTCACTGTTCTTATCACGGGTGCGACGCGCGGATGCGGGCGGGCGATGGTCGAGCGATTCATTGAGTCGGGCCACACGGTTGTCGGATGTGGTCGCTCGGAATCGCACGTTGTGGAATTGCGAAAGCAGTTCGGCGCGCCGCATCGCTTCGATGTGGTGGACGTGAGTGACGACAGGCAGGTCGCCACGTGGGCGCGGTCCGTGATCGAGGCGGGGCTCGTCCCGGACCTCTTGCTCAACAACGCCGGCGTGATGAATGAACCGGCTCCGTTGTGGGACATTTCCGCCGCCAAGTTCGATCGGTTGATGCAGGTCAACGTGTGCGGAGTCGCCAACGTGATCCGGCACTTCGTCCCAGCGATGGTCGAGCGTCAGCGGGGCGTGATCGTCAACTTCAGTTCCGGCTGGGGACGTAGCACGTCGCCCGAGGTCGCTCCGTACTGCGCGTCGAAGTACGCGATCGAGGGCCTGTCGCTCGCACTCGCCCAGGAACTGCCGCGCGGCATGGCCTCGATCCCGCTCAACCCCGGCATCATCAACACCGAGATGCTGCAAACCTGCTGGTCCGACGGCGCGAGCCGCTACCCAACCCCGGATCGATGGAGCCGCACGGCCGTCCCGTTCCTGCTGAGCCTCGGCCCGAAAGACAACGGCCAATCGCTGAGCGTGCCGGGGTGAGTATCTTTTTTGGGAACGCTCCGGCTTGACGGAGCTTTGGAACTTTTCACTCGTTCCCAAGCTCCAGCTTGGGAACGCTCGCCTTTGAAGCTCCAGCTTCGCGAGCGATAACTTCGCCCTCTTGACTGGCGACATCTCCAACGCCATCACTTCGCCAAGCAGGAGCTTGGCGGAGTGCATTCCCAAGCAGGAGCTTGGGAACGAGAGAAAGATTTTGGTAGGGTGGCTGTGGTCGGCCACTCGTCGCCGACAGTCGAGCCTACTGCATCGGCCGAGTCGTTCCCCATTCACGTCGGACCATTGAAAGCACAACCGTGTCACTCGGTAAAAGCAGACTTCTTCCCGCGTGGCCGCTGTCTCGCAAAGTTCGGTTCAGGGCTGCGGTCATCGCGATTGTCGGCGTGTGCCTGCTGCTCGTTCTGCCGTGGAGATCGCGGCACTCGGTTGATTTTTCTGATCCAGAAAAATTCGTCGTTCGGACCAAGAATAAAGATGGCAGCGAGTTGGTCTTGAAGCGAGTCAATTCATTTACCGACGGCTTTGAGACAGGGCTTGAACGCAAAGTCGAAGGGTGGCACCAGCAGATGAAACTGGCCTCCGGCTCGAAAGCGGGCAACGCCGCCAACAACGTTGAGACGACCGAGGAGCAGGCCCACACGGGAAAGTTCTCGTTGAAGACGTACACGCCGACCGATCCCAACGATCTGCAAAAGGCCGCCGTGTTGCGTGAGCTGTTCTTCTTTCCGCCGGGAAGCGACTTCTGGTTCTCCGCCTGGTTCTTCATCCCCGGCAAGTCGAACATCGAGAACCTATTTATTTTTGATTTGGAGGCCACCGAGTATCACGGAGTGGGGCGGCGGCTAATGTTCACCGGCCCCAACGGTCACTACCTAATGCTGGAAGGCAAACGGTCAACCGGTCCTCAGTATTCGCAAACGAAAACCCCGGTCCCCTTCCCGCGCGATCAGTGGGTTCATTTGAAGCTGCACCTGCATTTGTCACCGGATGACGCCGGAAGGGTTGAGTTGTGGCAAGACGGCAATCTGATCTTGGACAAGCAAGGACCAAACATCCCACACAACACCTTTTACGATCGGATTGAAGTGGGCCAGACCGCGAACAGTACGCACCAGGCACTGACCGTGTATGTGGACGACGTTCAAGTTTCTGACAAACCGATAGACGACTGAAGTCCGCGAAGTTGCGGTTTGCGCAAGTCGAGCCAACTCGTGAGAAAAGTAGCCCTCGCGCTCCGCGTGAGGAAAGCCGGTCACAGAGGTGCGTCCCTGGTCAATCGGCTTTCCTCTCGCGGAGCGCGAGGGCTACTTTTGGGAATTCCTACTGCCACGCACGGCAGAAGACTTCAGTGGCTGGTCCCGCTGTGTGGCGGCCTTGTCCCCTCGCCCCGGCCTTGCGGTGAGAGGGCTAGGGTGAGGGGGCTTCATTCCGCCGAACCGACCGAGGCTTTCCCGATTCTGCCTTCGACGGAATTGCACCGCTTGATTCTCCGCACCGCAGTTTCCATAGTTCGTTCTGTCTCAAACCGTCGCCCCCTGCCAACCCGTCATCCGGTTCTGTTGAGGCAGAATGAAAACACAAATCGCCGGAACCAAGTTGGCGAAAGATAGAACCCACAACCGACCAATCGAGAACCGATTCGGTCTAATTCAAGTTTGGCATTCATGCCGAAGGGATTTCTCAGAAAATGGCAGCACGACTTCGCAAAGACCGCGACGAAGTGATCATGAAATTCGACTCGCTCCTACAAAAAGCGAACGCTGCCTGTGATCAATTCGCTCGATCAAGTGAGGGCGGATTAGCTGGCGACACATACTTCGAGCTTCGTGTCAGTTCCATAAATCTCTTGACGCGGCTTGCATCCGACAACTGCGTGTATGTCGAAGAACTCAAACAAATGCATCCCAACGCATTTGCGATCAAGGGCGTCTTGGAAGCTGCGCGGACTGACTACCTCGAAGGATTCATGGCGGATCACAGACTACTTGTGTCGGCTGAGGTCTTTAGTGACTTATTGGTTCAGGCCGAGGTGTTGCTTGACCACGACTATAAGGATCCGGCGGCAGTAATCATCCGAGCGGTCTTGGAGGACGGAATTCGCAAATTGTGCGAAGCCCGTGGCGAAACTCTTGGTAAGAGAGATACCCTTCAGCAGCTCAACGAGAAGCTGTACAAGGCTGGTGCGTACAATGCACTTCAGCACAAAGAGATCATCGCAAAAGGCGAGATCGGTAATTGTGCTGCACATGGCCGCTTCTCCGAATACACAAAACAAGATGTCGAAGCATTCATGGAATTCGTGCAACGGTTCCTTGCCGAATACATTACATGAGATTTGCCGAACAAGGCGGTCAACAGGAGCGACGGGCGGTGCGTCTCCATATTTCAAAGTGTCTCGCCGCCAGTGTTTACGAGCAGCACTGGCGAGCGAATGAGTCTCTCCCTTGAAGACCCGTCGAAAAATGCTGGAGGAAAGGACAAGTTGTGATGAGTTCGAAACTGGAGACACGCGTTGCGATCTTGGAGCGCGAACTGGCTGAGTTGAAGGAGCAGGTGCAAGACCGGCAGTTGCCGTGGTGGAAAGCGAATCTCGGACAGTTCGCCGACGATCCCGTTTACGACGCTGCCATGAAGCTGGGGCGAACGTATCGCACGAGTTTGCGCCCGGCCACCAAACGCAAGCAGACCGCCAAAGGTGCTGAGTGAGGAGGTCTCGTGTTCGTACTCGACACTGATGTGCTCACCCTGATTGATGGGCACGGCATCGGACGTTCTCTGCGTCTGGTCGCTCGGCTGGAGAAGGCTGACCCGGATTCACTGGCGGCGACGGTTGTTTCCTACGAAGAGCAGACTCGCGGCTGGATGGCCTATTTGGCGCAAGCTAGATCGACGGCGGAACAGGTGCGCGCCTACAGCCGCCTCGAACGCCACCTGGCTTCCTGGAAGCGAATCCGCGTTCTCGGCTTTGACGAGGCTGCTGCCAACATTGCCATCGAACTTCGGCATCGTCATCGTCGGCTCGGCATCATGGATCTACGAATTGCCGCCATCGTGATCGCCCACGACGCGACGTTGGTGACATCGAATGTGCGGGACTTTGCCGCGATCAACGACTTGCGTGTAGAAGACTGGACCAACTGAGATCGCGCCGCCGCTTGTCCGGTCGGCTTACCTTGATCGTCATACCCACTCGCCGCTGAAGACTTCGGTGGTGGGGCCGGTCATGAAGACTTCGCCGGTGGAGGCCCATTCGAGTTTGAGGTCGCCGCCGCGCAGATGGGCCGTGACCGTGCGGTTGGTTCGTCCGGTGAGAGCACCCGCGACCGCACTGGCACACGCGCCGGTGCCGCAGGCCAGCGTCTCACCGCTGCCGCGCTCCCAGACGCGCATGATGAACTCGTCGGGTGAGACGACCTGGATGAACTCGGCGTTCACGCGGCGAGGGAACGCCGGGTGATGTTCGATCTGCGGGCCGACTCGCAGCACCCAGTCGTCGTCCACCTCATCGACGAACGTCACTTTGAATTGCTTGCGATTGGTTGATGCGACGGGGTGGCCGGGTCTGACCAACGAGAAGGCCACGTTCCAAACAGGCTCGCTCGCGGAATCAGGGCCATCCGCTTCGCTACTGACCCTGCGACCCTACCGCTTCAAGGTCGCCTCCGTGGCTGAACACACGGGGGGGGCCGCTCGCCTAACAGCCCGTTGAAAAACGTAGGATGGGCACCTTGCCCGTCCGATTTCCCGCAGAAAAAATGACGGCCTAGAAGGCCATCCTACAGTTTTTCAACGGGCTGCTAACTGCACCAGCGTTGCAGAACGTTCTAGAAGTACCTCGCTCGCTCATGCTGTGGGGAACTTCAAATCCCCGTTTTCAACTTGCTGTGAGTGCTTGGCCTCCGTCCCAGGTCTTACTCTCCACCATCCCGCGTACTCAACTTCCGCAGCAACTTCGGATCGGTCTTGTTGCTGAGGAACTTCACGGAGCCATCGCCGAGCAAGAACGTCGCGCCGGTGCGGGTCGCGTTGCCGAAGCCGTTCGCGTCTTTGTTGATTCCTCGACCGGTGGTCCGCCAGTTTTCGGGGTCGCCCCACGGAGGAAATGAGCCGGGCAGTTCACCCACGATCAGGGTGTTTGACAGTCCGTCGGTCACTTCGTCGCGTTTGACCGCCTCATCACGTTGAAAAATGCCGACGTGCGACAGACCCGCTTTGTCGTCGATCTCACCGCCCACACCCGCGAAGTGTGACACCGCATACCCTTGAACGATCTTCGCGCGATCGCCTCCCGCTGCGAAGTACGCCTCCACATCGCGACTCATTGCCGCTCGGTTAGCGGGATCGTCGTAGCTCTGGGCTTGGTCGATGAGGAGATAGAGGTCGTGCTCGCCAAGGAACGGCAACAAGAAAGTCATCCAGCCGTGCTGCCCTTTCACGAGGCCCGCCGCATCGTGACTGAAGACGCCTCCCACGGGAAATGCCGAATGCTGATCGTGATGCAGGTTGAGAGCCACTCCGATCTCCAGCAGATGCTTGCCTGTGGCCTGCAGTCCGGTTGCCTCACGCAGGCTGCGGCCCAAACCCGAAAAGAATAGCGGCCCGAGAAAAATGCCGAACGCTCCGAGTGCCATTCCACCAATGGAAGCCATTCGCCAGGAGATCGGCAACTCGCGAGCGGCCGCTCCGGTGAGAGTGAGATAGCCGACGATGATGGCTGCGAATCCGAACGCTGTCGCGGGGACACCGATCCAAACTTGAGGCAGTATCGTGAGTGCGGACATCAACAACGCAGTCACTCCACAAGCCAACCCGATCCAACTCCGCCGCATCGCCAACGCAGCGTCTTTGAGATATCGAGGCGGCTCCAAGTCCTCCGGATCGATCAGCGTCATCGACAACGGTCGCGTGAGGTCTGCCTCATTAAGAGTCTGTTCGAGTACATCATCGACTGCTCTTGTCCCCTCCCGTCCATCTTCAGGGGAGAGCGTTATGGTGAGGGTGAGGGGGCTTTCGGGCGAGTGCGGAGCGCGGAGTGCGGAGTGTGGAACGGAAGCGATGGAAGCAGGGCCGAGTGGCACGCTCTGAGGCTCTGCGAAGGGAGTGGCCTGAGGCTCTTTTTCGCGATCATCTCGATGCTCATTGAAGACTCTGGGTGTGCCACTCGATGCCTGAGACACGTCCACGCGAGCCGCGTCACTCGCCGCACGCTGCATCAATGAAAACAGCCCGCGCGAGGTGGCTGCAGGTTGCGGTGCGTCGTCAGCGACACGCGCGTCACTATGAGTACGCGCGCTGTCATCTGCGCTGGAGTTCGCAGCCGTTGAAGCGGCGGCGACCGAAACTTCCGCAACGATCTCACCCGCACTTGGCTCGGTCGTTGCCTGCCCCATCAAACTCCACAACCCGCGTCGGCCCGAGGTGGCCACTTTCGGCGCGGCCTCGGCCAGTGTCGGCTCGTCGTAAGCAACGTCTTCGCGGGTTGCCGCGTTCACCGAAGTGGAGGCAATCTGAGAGTCATCGGACGACGAGACATCCCTCGGCGCGACGGGCAATTCCTCAGGAACCTCAATACGAGCCGCCACTGTCGGCGCAGCCGTCTGCCCCATGACAGCCCATAACCCGCGACGAGGCGGAAGGGGTGTTTCGGCGTCTGACAGAGAGTCAGTCATGGAATTATCTGGCTCCGAGTGACAATCGTTTCGAGACACGTAGACAGTTGAGGTTGGACCAGTTGCTCGCGGATGACGTGAGTTGCGTTATGACTCGCATGGTAAAAATTGGACGGTTCAAACAGTCTCGTCGGCGGAGCCATGACACTACGGTAGTCCCATCGCTCCGCCGACTGGACCACGGGACACGGCCTCCACCAATCCGGTCCATTCCAATCGCTTGGGATATATACCTCACGCGGTTAAACGACTCGGTTTGGGACGCGCGAGGTATAACGAACACGATACAGCAATCTCAACTCCTGCCCAATCCGTCAAATTGTGGTTGTTTTCAAAGTGTGAATCCCCGACCTCCGGTCCACTGCGAGGGCTGGCATGTCTCGCCTGAAAACACGGCACGCGAGCCGTGTGCCCTACGTCACTTCGTTCCGGTCAGCACGCCACAATGGACGAGTGTTGGAATGACCTCGCCGCTGGTCAGTCCCGCTGCCGTAAGCCAATCGCGGTACTCGCGTGCGCTGTAGGCGCGGCCTTCCGTCAGTGAGAAGAGTGCCGCCGAGTAGAGGGCGACGGGAAGTGGTCCGTCGAGGTCATCGTTCAGGAAGACATCGTGGATCAACAACCGTCCGCCGACAGGCAGGACCGCTGCACACCGCTCGACCAGCGCGGCACATTCGGGACGGTCCCAGTCGTGCAGAATGTTTGAGAGCAGGACCGTGTCGGCGACAGGCAGTTCATCGACGAACATGTCACCGGGATGAAGTGTCAGACGATCGGCGACTCCGTAGTGAGCCGCGAACTCCGCAGCGACCTTCAACACTTCCGGTCGATCAAACACGATTGCACGCAGCGCGGGATGGCGTCGCAAACAGGCGACCGCGTAGATGCCCGTACCGCCGCCGACATCCAGCAACGTCCCACGCTCAAAGGTGAGTCGCTCGGCAAGTACCGGCGCGACATTCTTGGCTCGCCCCGCGAGAGCCAGCGTCAGCCGTCGTGCGGAGTTTTCTTGCTCCATCGCCGAGTCGAGACCTTCGCGATAAATGAACGCTGCGCCCGAATCGGCCTCTTCCGCGTGAGCCAATCGGTTTGACCTCAATCGCGCGGCCATTTCCAGCACACCGGGAGTATTGGCGGCCAGACCGATGTAATCGCCGACAAAGAACTCACCGCCAGGAAGGAGGTGTTCGCGGGCGGTGGAACTCACGGCGAGCCGTCCCGTTGAGTCCGCCTCAATCAACTGCATGGCGCGCAGTGCGGTGAGCAACACGACGGCCGGTCGATGCTCGAGGTCGAGTCGTTGCCGTAGCTCATCAAATGACAGCGGACGATCAGCCAGCAGACGGAACAGCTCGAAGTGCGCGACCGCCACGGTGAGCAACTCGGTTCCGTGACTACCTCGAAAGTGCTCAAAGAGAAACGTGGGATCGGTTGTCGGTGGTGGCAACGGTGGCATGGCAGGGCCTTGAGTTGGAGTGTGTGAGCGATCTGGATGCTGATCGTGATGCTGATCAGGAAGTCGGCAACGTATGCGGAAGCCTTCGCGAAATCGACTGAGGCAACGCAACAAGACAGCGATCGTGAACAGTGCGTATCGCCTCTCGCTTTCTTTGCGAGACACTCCGTTCAAAAAGGTTGTCAGTGCATAGGACCGCCGTTATAGTCGGCCCGCATGTCCGCTCGGACTTCATTTCATTTGCTAGCACGGAGGTTAA
>JAYTXB010000745.1:0-3487 GCA_043743205.1 Schlesneria sp. | reverse complement strand
ACCGGCAAGCGTGCCCGCGTCCCCGGCTATCACGTCTTCGGCAAGACCGGGACCGCGCAGTGCCTCTCGCCCAACGGTGGCTACGTTCACAACAAGTACATCAGCTCGTTCGTCTGCGGCGCACCGGTGGAAGACCCGCGATTGCTGGTGTTGGTGGTCGTCAATCAATCGTCGGTCGGTGGTGAGACCTTCGGTGGCAAGGTCGCCGCCCCCGCAGCAGCCAACATCCTCAAGCAGTCGCTCGTTTATCTCCGCATCTCACCCGATGAGCATCTGCTGAAAACCGCCGTGAACTGGCAGGACGACGAACTCGACTGAGGCGATGATTCGGACACGTAGGGTGTGTGGAGTCTTCGGAACACACCGCTTTGTGCTAATTCGGGATGGTGTGTTCCGAAGACTTCACACACCCTACGCCACTCACGTCCACCGCTCGGAAAGGCCTCACTCAAACCCGTGCGAGGTATATACCTCGCGCGGCGGAAATTGAGGTGTCGAGAGATCAGCCGGAACGCGCTAGCGTGCGGTTCGGAATTCAATCGTCTCTCTCGAACCGGACGCTAGCGCGTTCCGGCTGATTGGGTGAGCCTCATTCAAACCCGCGCGAGGTATACTTGGCGAGCCAACATTCCTAAGGCGAAGAACCCGGGGCCTCACGGCACCCGGCTCACCTAGATATTCAGATAGATACCGCCAGTTGTTGATTCGCCGGTCCTTAACAGCTTGTTGAAGAACGTGGGATGGCCGCCTAGGCCGTCCGTATTGAGCGTTGAAAACGTAGGACGGGCCAGGTGCCCGTCCTACGTTTTTCATCAGGCTGCTATCAGCCACCTGATCGGGCGACATCCGACAGTCGCGGTGACGGATGTCGCGATGCGGAGGAGTGAAGTCAAGTGTCGCAGACTTGTCTCACTTCTCGTTCGAGTTTCGGTTGGCTGAAGCCTGCACCTTTAGCCGGTCGCTTGGCAGTCTTTCGGGTCGCCTCTACCATACGTTCTTGATGCCGCGACCTTGAGCTTCTCTGGCTCGAAACAATGCGAGCCATCGTGTCACTTCGCTCCATTTGTCAGTCCTTCAGAATCAACGAAAGCTCTCTCGATCATGGCCAAGCAGACTGTTGCTGATGTCACCGTTTCCGGCAAAGCCGTTCTCATGCGATGTGACTTCAACGTTCCCTTGGACGACGCGCAACAGATCACTGACGACCGTCGCATTACCGAGGCGCTGCCTTCCATCAAGTCGGTCTTGGATCGAGGCGGTCGAGTCATCCTGATGAGCCACCTTGGTCGGCCTGAAGGCAAGGATCCGGCGGCTGATGCGAAGTACAGCCTCGCGCCGGTGGCCGTTCGATTGCAGGCGCTGCTCGGATGCCCGGTCCACTTTGCTGCGGACACGATTGGCGACGAAGCCAAATCGAAATCGGCGGCACTGAAGAACGGTGAGATTCTGCTGCTCGAAAACGTGCGTTTCAATAAGGGCGAGAAGAAGGGGGACTCCGAGTACGCAGCGGTACTCGCGGCAATGGGCGACATCTATTGCAACGATGCTTTTGGAACTTGCCATCGGACGGAAGGTTCGATGGTCGCCGTGCCGAATGCGATGTCCGGCAAGCCCAAGGTCTGTGGATTCCTCGTTGAGAAAGAGATCAAGTTCCTCTCGGAAGCGATCGCTCAACCGGCGCGTCCGTTCGTGGCAATTGTGGGCGGCGCGAAGGTCTCGGACAAAATCAACGTCATCCAAAATTTGCTGGCCATCTGCGACAAAGTGCTGATTGGTGGCGCGATGGCCTACACATTCGCTCTGGCCCAGGGTGGCAGCGTCGGTCGGAGTCGCGTCGAGAAGGACAAGGTCGAGTTGGCAAAGGAATTGATGGCCACCGGTGGCGACAAACTGTTGCTGCCGCTCGACACTCACTGCGGCGATGACTTCAAGGGGACCTGTAACAAGCAAGTCGTCGCAGCGGGATACATTCCTGACGAAGGAGGCTGGGAAGGGTTCGACATCGGTCCGGCGACGATCGCCAAGTACGCCGATGTAATCAAGTCCTCGAAGACCGTCGTGTGGAATGGCCCGATGGGTGTCTTCGAGATGCCGCCGTTCGATGCTGGAACGCGGGCCGTGGCCGAAGCGATCGTGGCCAGCGGAGCGACGAGCATCATCGGTGGCGGCGACAGCGCTGCGGCCATTCAAGAATTCGGACTCGCCGACAAAGTGACGCACGTCAGCACGGGAGGCGGGGCCAGCTTGGAGATGCTCGAAGGCAAGAAGTTCGCCGCCGTCGAGTTACTCGACGACAAGTGAGACCGGATCGCATCTCTCAGAGACCATCACGATGCTGAAGCCGATTCGCGGGGTATTGCCGATCGCGCACACCCCTTTTCTCGATGATGACTCGATTGACTTCGCGAGTCTGCGGCGACAAGTCGATTGGGCGTTTGAGGTCGGTGCCGATGGGTTGGGAACCGGCATGGTTTCGGAACTGTTGCGACTGACGTTTGAAGAACGTGTCGCGCTGACCGAGAAGTTGGCGGAGTTCACAGCGGGGCGCGGGACATTCTTCGCGGGTGTCGGAGCGGAATCGACAAAGCAAGCCATCGAGTACGCGCGGCGAGCCGAACGCGCGGGCGCTGACGCGGTGATGGCGATCCCGCCCATCTCGACACGGCTTCCCATGGCTGCCGTGCGCGACTACTTCCTCGCGCTGGCCGACTCGGTGGGACTGCCGCTCATCATTCAAGATGCCTCGGGTTACGTGGGTCAACCGATCCCGATCCCCGTCTGCGTCGAACTGTTAAAGCGGTTCGGTCGCGACAAGATTCTCTTCAAACCGGAAGCCGCTCCGATCGGCCCCAATCTGTCGGCGCTGCGTGATGCGACCGGTGGTGAAGCTCAGATTTTTGAAGGCTCGGGAGGAGTCTGCTTGATCGACAGCTTCCGTCGCGGCATCACCGGCACGATGCCGGGAATGGAGTTTTTGACGGCGATCGTGGCGTTGTGGCAGGCTCTCGAACGGCGCGATGACAATGCTGCATATCGACTCTATTTCCCACTCTGCGCGCTGGTGAGCCTGCAACTCCAAGCGGGACTCGACGGCTTTCTAGCGGTCGAGAAATATGTGCTGCATCGACGCGGCCTCTTCACGACCGATCACCGCCGCTCGCCGAATGCGTGGAGCCTCGATGACGAGACGCGTGTGGAGTTGGATCGTCTGCTCGAACGACTGGACGCGGCGGTGAGTTCGTGAGACTAGCGCGCAATGGTACTTGTATTAGAAATCAGCCGGAACGCGCTAGCGTCCGGTTTGCTAAGTCCGGTTTGCTAAGTCCGGTTTGCTAAGAATTGCCAGAACCGGACGCTAGCGCGTTCCGGCTAATGTGTTCGGATGCTCTATACCTCGCGCGGCCACGAGTGATGTGTTTTAGGCGAGCCGCATGCCGTAAGGCTGCGGGTTTCCTGCGGCGATCAAGAACCCGCAGCCTTACGGCGT
>JAYTXB010000744.1:0-3402 GCA_043743205.1 Schlesneria sp. | reverse complement strand
AGTGGGACCGGGCGACGACCTTTCCTGAGCGTCCGCTAGTGGGTCAGCGGGTTGAGCAACACGGAAGACTCAAGGCTTGTTTACGGAGAAATAGAAATGCTCAGAACGACGTTATTGACGACCGCCTGCCTGTGGGCGGGACTTGCCTGTTGGGCCGACGATCGGCCTGCCGATGCCCTGCTGCCAGTGAATGGCACAGTGCAGACGGTGCGGACAGCGAAAATTGTGGTGATGGAAAAGCCCGGTCCACACGACTGGCTCATCAAGAATGAGAACATCGTGAGACTCTTCAGCCAGACGAATCAACACCGAGTCCAGATGGGCTTGGCTCCGTTGGAACTCGACATCGCGATGTGCCTCGACGCCCAAAACCATGCGAACTGGATGGCCGCCACAGGGGCCTTTCAGCACAGCTCACTGCCGTATTTGGAGATCATCTTCCACGGTGTCTCCACTCCCGAAGCGGCCATTCAGGGATGGATCGCCTCGCCCCCGCACCACGCTCACATGCTGAGCGGCACGCGAGTCGGCTTCGGATACCAACTTCGCGGCGGCTACCCGTATTGGGTGGGAGTCTTCCGCTGAAGTCATCCGTTCGGAACTGATTTATCGCGAGACTTTCTCGCGCACCAAGTTCTTGACCACACGCAATAAAGACAGACGGGCAGGGGCGGGCACCGCGATCATTTGCGGTGCCCGTTTTCTTTTGACCACATTGGTCGAAGGGTAACCGCTCATACACCACGGTGCTGATTTGGTGGAATTGGGTTTTCGCGGAACGGTGAATCGTGGACAGGTGAGGCTTGTTCACGGATTTGGCATCGCCGGTTCCAGTTGAGCGGGTGGCAGCATTTTCGGCGGAATTTCGGGCGTAGTTGCGGTCGGTGATGGACCATTTCGAACGTCGTCTGACAGTGAGCGCGGCTCGTTGCGCGATGTACGAACGGCGGATTGTCGAACTCGAAGGTGAGCTGCCGACTGCTCGTTAGACTGCGCAGAACTCGTCGTTGTCACTGAGTGCGGTGCATCCTCATGCGAAGACTTCCGGAACATCGACTGGCAGTGATGGCGGCTTCTTTACTGAAGCGGCCCGCACGTTTCAAAGTCGGTGAGGCTGATTTCGTTCATGTGATTCACGACGGGGTTAGCTGTCGATGCCTTTGCGCAACTCCTCCTCGACGTTGCTGAGATTCCAGTGACCGGGGGACTGGCGGGGCGGGGATTCCTTCATCGTCATGAGGAACTTCGCGGCCAGAGACGGGGTGGGCGGGAGTATACTTGACGCGGTCACGCTTGATCGGTTGCTGCACAACGCGAGTGCGAGTCAGGGTATAACTTGCCTACGTAACTCAGAAATTTCCTGACTGAGATTCTCTCCATCCAATAAACCGGTCAATTCCCATCGCGAGAAAAGTTTAGGCACGTCGTGCTCGAACGAGATGAGGCCAAAACGCTCGGCCTGTCACCAACTGCTCGAACAACAACGCCCCGATCGCTGTCGAGCGATCGGGGCGTTGCGGATTTCTTCTGCATTCAATTGGCTTGATATCGCCAGTAACTCACTGAGTCAGATCAATTCCGAGATGAGCTTGCGGTCATCGACTAAGTACTGGGGGCGTCCGTTCGGGTCGTTCAGCGTCACGGAGTTCGCATCAATACCAAGCTGATGATAAACCGTATGGAAGACGTTCTGAATGTGAACCGGTCGCTCGATTGGCTCTTCACCGTTGCGGTTGGTTGCGCCGATCATCTGTCCATGTCGCAGGCCACCTCCTGCAAGGAAGAAGAACGACGCACGTGACCAATGATCGCGACCGGCAGTTGCGTTGATGCGCGGAGTGCGTCCGAACTCGCCCGACATCATGATGATTGTTTGATCGAGCAGGCCATGTGCGTCCAGGTCTTCGATCAACCCTGTCAGCGCCTGATCGAGTGGCGGCAACTGGCGACGCATCTGGTTGAAGTTGTCACCGTGAGTATCCCAACCTCCCACCGACAGCGAGACACAGCGGACTCCTGCCTGAATCAATCGCCTAGCCAAGACGAACCGCTCGTTGCCAAAACCCATGTCGTTTCCGACTCCATAGCGAGCCAGCAGTCGGGGGTCTTCATTGCGCAAGTCAAGCGACTTGGCCAGTTCTCCCGAGGTGACGATTCCGACTGCACGCTCGGTGAAGCTGTCGATTGCGTTGAGCATTCCGTGCGAATCGACATCCCGCCGCAGTCGATCCAATCCGGTAAGTAATCCTCGTCGATTGTCCAGTCGGCTCAAATTGACCTGCCCGTTGAGCGATAAGTTTTGTCGCCCCTCTCCATCCGGGCGGAAACCTGCGTTGACCTGTCCGACGAAGCCGGTCTTCGTCCAGCCAGTCAGATCGACAAAGGTCGGTGACGTGCCGTGAGGTGTCGTTTGTGACGGTCCCCACAACTTCGACATCACCGAGCCAATGCCCGGCCGACCGCCCATCGTTCGCAGTGATGATTCACTCCAACCCGAGTCGCTTTGCTGTGGTGCGTGTTCGTCGCGCAGCCCGGTAATGGAACGGACAACCGAAAACTTGTCGCCCATGCGGGCTAGTTTCGGCATCAACTCGCAAATCTCCATGCCGGGAATGTTCGTCGCGATTGGCATCAACTCTCCGCGAAACTCTTTCGCAGCGGTCGGCTTCATATCGAACGTGTCCATGTGAGTTGGACCGCCCGGCAGATAGATGTTGATGATCGACTTGCCGGTGGCCCGACCTCCCGAGGCGTGTTCGGCCCGCAGCAACTGCGGCAGTGTCAGGCCCCCTATCGCGAGACCACCGATGCTCAGAAAGTTGCGACGAGAAACGTGATCGCAAAACGACTGGCGTTGTCCAAGAAAGCTGAGCATGGCATGAAGCTCCAAGAGGGAAGAGTCGCTTCCCAATGAAGTGACCCGTTTTAGCGAGGACGACCGATTCACGTCTGCACGTTCCGGTCGCTGGGGACGAGGCGGAGTGAGTCTAATCGCAGGCAACACAACAAATCAACACCTTCTGATTTCGGCCGGCGACGCTGATGGCAAACAGTTTGAATTGGAGAAAGCGGTTCGGTTCTGCGGAGGATTGCCAAGTCCTCCACGCTTCGTGAGGCCGGAGACGAACTGCATATGCGTAACGCGGACAGAGGTGAGACGTTTTCAAAGGACTGGAGATTGAGGGTCCTGAGCGAGGCGATAGCGGATTAGGCGAGCGGCCGGAGCTAAATTTACTAACCCGCCTCGTAAGCTTAAAAATTGCGTTGTTTTTGCTTTCGCCCCAACGGGGCCTCGGAGATCAGGCTAGGCTTTGTTTTGAAAGTGGCCTGTTTTGATTTTCGTGTTCGCGTGAGGATCGTGCAAACCCTTGTGCAAGGAGGCACGCTGATGGCTCGGCAGGG
>JAYTXB010000743.1:0-1744 GCA_043743205.1 Schlesneria sp. | reverse complement strand
AGTCATTATGAACAAGGAGAAGGGCCAGTTCGTCGCGGCCCGCAAGATCACGCCGGAAGTTCCCGAGAAGCTGGACCTCATCATCGACAAGATGATCGCCAAAGACTTGAACGTACGGTGCAAGGACTGCGGCGAAGTCATCAAGCTGCTGAGCAGCCTCGGTTTGGAAAGCCCTTCGCTCAGTTTCATCGACGCACCGGACAAGGTTGTCCAAACGGCTGCGGGCAGTCCGGCCGGGTCAGTCCGCGCGGGTCAGTCGCTGGTCAACACGCCTCGCGCCGCCGCGACCTCAGGCGTCCCCAAGACCTCGGCTGAAGATGCGGCCTCGAAACTGAGTCCTTCCAGTTCGGCAGCAACCTCTCCTGCGTGGATCGTTCAATACAAGACCGCGCAAGGGAAGGACACGATCGCGAAGTTGACGACCGCCCAAATCCAAGCGGGGTTGAAGGCGGGGACGCTCGACGCCAAAGCCAAGTGCAAGAAGGCGGCTGCCGATCAGTTCCTGCCGATCGCACACTTCCCCGATTTCGCTCGGCAGGTCGAGGGTCGCCTCATCAAGGAGAAGGCCGACAAGAAGGCGGGCGATATGAAGTCGCTCTATGCCGACATCGACCGTCAGTACAGTCGTCGCGGTTGGACGCGCTGGCTCAAGAATCTTGCTTCTGGAACCTACGGACTCATCACGTTGGTCGCGTGGTTGACGATCATCTTCGGCGGGCTGGGTGGAGTCGTCCTGTTCCGCAATGAGATTTGGGCGAAGATCGCACCTGTGGTCAACAGCACTCAAGCCGCACCGTCCGCCGCTGGAACGCAAACGAGTCCGTCTGCGGTGCCAGAAATACCAAAGTAACCGCGCTGCCCGTTTGGGATCCGGTGTTCGGTTGGCACTCGCGATCTCTCAAAGCAGCATCACGAGTCCGGGGAGTTCGCGGATTCGTTGATAGACATCCAACGCTTGACGGGCGTCTTCCACCCACGGTTCGACGGTGATCGAAACATGGCGGCCTCCCGGTGTTTGACGTAGCTCGTACGGAGGATCGAAATCGAGGACCAATGTTGTGCGAACGGTCTCTATTACGGAGTCTGCGAACTCGACGTTGTTGTGGCCAATGGCCTTGAAAACGAACTTGCCGGGGAACCGGTGCGTCGCGTTGAGCAGCTCTTCGGGGGGCAGGTTACTCATCTCTTCTCTCTTCGTGTTGTCGGCCGACGGCGGGAAGAAATCGTATCGGGGTCTCAGCGCGAACGCGAACCGAGGATGAAGCGCACTAGACTTGTTCGGGTGGCAAGCTCTGAAGCTTTGTGAAGGGCGTGGGCTTACGGTGAGTCCATCACGAGACTACGCCCTTTGAAGACTCTGTGAGCCTCACTCAACCGACATCCGCTTCGGTACAAACAACTGTTGGCGCTGACCAGCAACCGACCTCGCTTGCGAAACCCTTGCTGCGCGACAACACTGTCGCCCCACTTGCGGGGAAGTTTTGAGCGAAGCCCATCACGTTGGCGGCGACTGGCCGTCGGCTGGAACGGGTGATGCGAGATTCACTAGGCTGTTGCCTGTTCCGCTGAGGGGCGAGTTCGATTGGCCTCGCGGAACGGGTCGCCTCGCAGCGGAGGTCGTCGCAGGATGAGTCCGTCCGATTTTTGGAATCGTTTTACGTTGAAGGGTCTTGGGTTGAACATTATGCAAGCGTTGGGCCGCAGCAAGACCAAGGGCAAAGTGCCGATTTACAACGAAGACGAA
>JAYTXB010000742.1:0-4259 GCA_043743205.1 Schlesneria sp. | reverse complement strand
TCCCGCCGAACCGGCTTGTTGAGCCAGCATGATGACGAACAGGAAGGTCACGACGATCGCTCCCGCGTAAACAATGATCGTCGCCGCCGCGAGGAACGGTGCCGAGTTCAACAGGAACAGGCCGCACACGGCGAGCGTCGTCAACGCGAACCACAACGCGGCATAGACCGGATTGCGGTCGGTAATCATCAGTCCACCGCACAAGATCGCCGCGCCACCAAAGGCGTAGAACAGCACGTCATGAACGAGATCACCGGCTGGCGGCAGCACGGTGGCTTGAAGCACCAGCAGCGCCGCGAGGCCCATCAATCCGCCGAGGATTCGCCCGCGAGGCTTCTCGCGCGGCAACAGCCACCAGACCGCCAACCAGCCGAGGGCCAGTGGCAGCAGCAACATTCCATTTTCTGGAGACCAGTTCATTCGACTTCCACTTTGGCTTCGCGAGTCAGCGACTCACAAAAATAGTTATCAGATCAGTTGAGCCATCAAATCAGGTGTGGGAGTTTACCGGCGAAGACCACCAAAATCACGAACACCACGTCTCGGCAATCCCGTCGTTGACGGTCATCCCGCCGCCTACTGTAGTCCCGTCGCTCGGCACGGCCGGACAGCGGCGTGCGGCTCTCGTTCAATTATTCTCTGTCACCACACGAGACCTAATTGGAAATCACTCCCGACGACGATGCCTGCGCCGACCGATCATCTCCCCGCACCGATGTCGCCGGGCCGAGCGTATGCAGATCGGTGAAGTCGCTCGCATGACCGAGCTTCCCCTTGTGAGTCCGGATCGGATCGACGCCCGAATCCTTCGTCTGATCGAACACGCTCAGCAGCTTCTCCTTGTCGAACATCATCTCCTGGCGAGTCATCCCGACCAGATCGTAGATGTGCGTCAGTTCGATCGAATCGACCGGACAGGCTTCCTCACACATGCCACAGTAAATGCACTTCAACTCGTCGATCACGAAACTCTTCGGAAACTTGTCACGATCGGCCCAGTTCGGGTCGTCCTTGGGAGCGTCCTGCGCCACGATCTCGATGCACCGCGCGGGACACGCCGTCGCACACATCATGCAGGCCACGCACTTGACTCGCCCCTTGTCGTCACGGTTCAGTCGATGCACGCCGCGATAGTGAGTCGGCAGGGTCGGCTGTTGCTCAGGATATTGCTCGGTAACGGTCTTAAAATTCGCGACGTGCCCGCCCGTAGTCAGCAGCCCATCGAAGACCGCCGGGAGATACGTCGATTCCCAAAAGTTCATCGGAGTCTCTTCGACCCAATCCACATCGTTCGCATTGATTGCCATGTCATATCCTCTTGTCCCCCCCTCGACTCTGCGGGGAGAGGGTTAGGGTGAGGGGTCTTCTTCCTGCACCGTGTTTCATCGCTCAGTGAGCGTGAGCATGTCCGTGATGCCCATCCGCCTCGACCGGCGCGGCCACTCGTCGCGAGAACGGCTTCGTCGATTGAGTCCCCATCAAACCGGCCGCCAAAAAGATCGCCGCCGATCCCGGCAGCAGCCACCATTCGTTCAACTCAAACTGCTTGACGATCATCACCATCAGCACATTGACCATCGCCAGCGGAATCAGGCAGAGCCAAGCGAGACTCATCAATTGGTCGAACCGGAACCGAGGGATCGTCCAACGCAACATCTGAACGATGACGATCACCACGGAGACCTTCGCCAACAACACGCCGACTTTGACCAGCCACACACCCGCATAGTTGCTGCTCGCTTCGGCAATGAACGGCAGATGCCAGCCGCCGAAAAACAAAATACTGGTCAGGAAGCTGATCGTGATGACATGCGTGTATTCGGCCAGGAAGAACAGACCCCACTTCATCGCGCTGTATTCGGTGTGCCAGCCGCCGATCAGTTCCTGTTCGCATTCGGCTAGGTCGAACGGCAACCGCTGAGCCTCTGCCATCGCGGCGATGAAGAAGATCACGCAGGCGAGCGGTTGATACCAGATGTTCCAGCCGTAGATGCCCCGCTCCGCCTGAAACATCAGAATCTTTTCGATGCTCATCGACCCGCAGAGCAATGCCAGCCCAACAACGCTCATGCCGAGTGGAATCTCATAGCTGACAACCTGAGCACTCGCCCGCAGACAGCCAAGCGCACTGTACTTATTGTTCGAGGCCCAACCGCCGAGAATGATCCCGTACACGGCGAGGCTGCCGATCGCGAAGATGAACACGATGCCAAGATCAATCCCCGGCGCGATAATGAACGGGAACTGGCCATCCCCCGCCGTCAGCCCTTTTGGCACCGGCCCGAACGGAACAACCGCAAACGCGAGGAACGTCGTGAAGACCGAAATACCCGGCGCGAGGACGAACAGAAACTTGTTGACGTGCCCCGGAATCACGTCTTCCTTCAGGAGCAACTTCAACATATCGGCCACCGGCTGAAGCAAGCCAAACGGCCCAACGCGATTCGGCCCTAGCCGGTCCTGCATCCACGCCGACAGCTTCCGCTCCAGCAAGATCAGGTACGAGCAAGCACCCAGCGTCACGTTCAGCACGATGAAAATCGCCAGCCCCGGCATCGCATACGGCTTCGCCGCCTCGGGCAGCATGCCGACGATCCAGTTCCACTGGCCACTCAAAAAGTCATTCAGAAACTGCATGTATCATTCAATCTAATCGAGTCTCGTGCCTTGTCCCCTCGCCCCAGCTTTGTGGGGAGAGGGCTAGGGTGAGGGGGGCTGCTCTCTTCTCTGTTTTTGAACCACGAATAGCACGAATCCAACAAGCAGCGTTTCACCTTCTACTTCATTCGAGAGATTCGTGGTTCAAACTCTTCCTGTTCGTTTCACGCCGTCTGCAATGGAGCCTTCTCAACCGCAGCCGTCTGCGCCAACATCACACCCAATTCTCCGAGCTCACCTACCGACAATGCTGCCAATGCGGAAACGGCACCGCCAATTTCCTTCCGCAACGTCGGAGCATGGAACAAGCCCTTTCGTTCGGCCAGCTCCATCAAAATGCGACCGTCGGGGCGAGCCTCTTCCGGTGCGCGCAACGCACGATGGATGGCCTGAGCCAGTCCGTTATGGTTCACAAACGTGCCGTCCTTCTCAGCCCAGGTCGCTCCCGGCAGAACGAAGTGAGCCTTGGCAGACGCCGCCGATTCCAAGAGGTCTTGCACGATGAGCAACTTCAACTTGTCGAGTTTCGCCGTGTCGGCGTCACTGATCCAACCTTCGGGATCGCCACCGAGAACATACAGCGCTTCGATCTCACCGCGCGACACGCCGTCCAAGATCGACGAGAACTCGATCACCGAGCCCTGTACCTGCCGCAGCACCGCTTCGACACCCCGTCGGTTCGGACACTTCTCCGCCCGGATGGTGAACTTTGTTTTCGGCTCCGGCTTGCCGTGAACATCCTTTGGATAGAGATCGTCTTCACCAACAACACGCACCGATCCGATCGCCAGCTTCGCGTTGGGTGTCATCTTCTTGGCAAACGTCGCCAACAAGAACGCCTCTTCCACCGTCGCCCACGGCGAGATCACGACCGCGAATTTGCCCGGCGCACGAATTACGGCATCCTTGATCGCGTTGCGAACGGCAGGCAACACCGATTCCCAATTGCACGCCACCGGCTGACCGTTCGCTCGCTGAACGGGTCGCGTGAGTCGTTGCTCAGACTCAACGTACTTCCAACCGAAGCGGCCTTCATCGCACATGAAGTGCCCCTGAGCCTGCTCGTTCACGCGCGGCTTGAGGCGGTAGAGAACATCCTCATTCTGATCGACCGTGATGCTGCATCCCGTGCTGCAACCGGGACAGACACTGTTCTTGGACTTCAGCCACCAGACGCGCTGCTCGTACAGGAAGTCCTTGCTGCACAACGCACCGACCGGGCAGAGATCGACCACGTTGCCAGCCAATTTGTTGTTGCACGGGTCGCCCGGAAAGATGTCGATCTCTTCGTGAGTCCCCCGGCTGGTCACCAGCAACTCGGCCGTGCCGCTGATCTCGCGCGTGAACCTCACGCAGCGGGTACACATGATGCAGCGGTCGGTGAACAGCGTGATCTGGTCGCCGATGTAATCCTTGTCCGGCTTGATGTTCTTCGGTTCTTGCAGGCGGCTGTACCCGCGACCGAACTCGTAGCTGTAGTCCTGCAACCCACACTCGCCCGCCTGATCGCACACGGGGCAATCGAGCGGATGGTTGAGCAGCAGATACTCCAGCGTCGCCTGCTGCGCCGCCTTGACCTTTTCACTGTTCGACACGATGAC
>JAYTXB010000741.1:0-1642 GCA_043743205.1 Schlesneria sp. | reverse complement strand
CGAAGCCTGACCGGCGCGTTCCTGTCGGGGCGGCGAGTCATCGAGATTCCCAAGGTCCGTCGCGCGGGGAACGGTCACGCCATCGAGATTCACGGCGCGACGCATCACAACTTGCGAGATGTCTCCGCCAGCTTCCCGCTTGGCAAGTTCATCTGTGTGACGGGCGTGAGCGGCTCGGGAAAAAGTTCGCTCGTGAACGACATCCTGTGGGAAGTCCTCAATCGCGACGTGAACGGCGGGACCGGCAAGCCCGGCTCTCACACGCAGATCACCGGGTTGGAGCACATCGACAAGGCGATCGACATCGACCAAAGCCCGATCGGTCGGACGCCGCGTTCCAACCCGGCGACCTACGTGAAGCTGGCCGATCTGATTCGAGACCTCTACACGCAGCTTCCCGAATCAAAGGTGCGGGGCTTCAAGCCGGGACGGTTCTCGTTCAACGTGCCGGGCGGGCGGTGCGAGGCGTGCGAAGGGAACGGCTCGAACAAACTGGAGATGGATTTCCTCGCCGACATCTGGATCACGTGCCCGGTCTGTCAGGGTAAGCGGTTCAACAAGGAGACGCTCGAAATCCGCTTCAAGGGCAAAAACATCACCGACGTGCTGGAGATGGATGTTCAGCAAGCCCTCGAACATTTTGAGCACCATCCGAAACTGAAGCGGTCCATTCAGACGCTGCATGATGTGGGCCTCGACTACATCAAGCTGGGCCAGCCGTCGCCAACTCTCTCCGGCGGTGAGGCTCAGCGCGTGAAGCTCGCGAAGGAATTGAGTAAGCGTTCGACCGGCAAGACCGTCTACATCCTCGACGAACCGACGACCGGACTGCACTTCGTGGACATCGAGCACCTGCTGCGCGTCCTCCACGGTTTCGTCGATGCCGGCAACACGGTGATCGTCGTGGAACACAACCTCGACGTGATTAAGACGGCAGACTGGGTGATCGACCTCGGCCCCGAAGGCGGCTCCGGCGGCGGCCGCATCCTCGTGGCAGGAACGCCGGAAGAGGTCGTCGCGTGCGAGGAGTCGTACACGGGGCAGACGCTGAGGATGGTTGATGGTCTAGAGTTGAAGGTTGATGGAAAGAAGAAGCCCAAGACGAAGTCGTCTCTAACCCTCAACCCGCCTCGTTGGCAGACCAACATCGCCCTGCGCGACTCGACCGACGGGGCCGACACGTCAATCGTGGTGCGTGGTGCGTCGCAGCACAACTTGCAGCATCTCGATCTGAAAATTCCACGCGACACGATGAGTGTCTTCTGTGGGCCGAGCGGTTCGGGGAAGAGTTCGCTCGCGATGGACACGCTCTATGCCGAGGGCCAGCGCCGCTATGTCGAGTCTCTCTCGTCGTATGCCCGCCAGTTTCTCGGGCAGATGCCGAAGCCGCGCGTCGAACACATTCACGGCCTGCAACCCTCCATCGCCATCGAACAGAAGACGGTCGGCAACACACCTCGCTCAACCGTGGGAACGGTCACGGAAATCTACGACTACCTGCGCATCCTCTTCGCCCGGCTGGGGACTCAACACTGCCCCGATTGCGGCGTGCCGGTCCAATCGCAGACGACGGACGATGTGATCGACAAGCTGATGGAGTTGGGTGAGGTTGATGGTCGAGGGTCGAGGGTTGATGGTCAGA
>JAYTXB010000740.1:0-2343 GCA_043743205.1 Schlesneria sp. | reverse complement strand
CATCGGTCGCCAGATTCCAAACGGCCGTCGAGTTCTGCGGGCAAAGCTCCCCGATCATCGCGTCGTAACGGTCGACCAACAGCGACAGGTCGGCATCGGCGATAATTTCCGGAGCTTTGCGGATGTCGACCATTTCGTTCCTTCAAGTCAGTTCATCGCGAATCACGCTTCATTCCCGCCAATTCCGAAAAACCAGTGGGTAAGGGAGAGGCGACCCTCTCCCTCCCCGTTGTCGCGAGGGGGTTGCTTCCCCCTATTTACCGGCGTGCGTCTTTCTCGCACCGGGCGGCCCCGCAGCGCGAGGCCCCTTGCGGGGACTCGTCGCTGGCCACGGAATGGCCTCGTGAGAGGAACAGCCTCGAACTTGCTGCCGAGAGTGACGGTGGAGATGGCTCAAGGTCACGAGTCCCATGCGCTCGAGTTTCGCGTCTTCGATCCGACAGTTTTGCGTGCGGCTCTTACGCTTGAGCTTTTGGCATCTCAGTCGCATTCGGACCCACTCGTCGAGTTCGCGGAATTGCGTCACGCAGGTCGAGAACCAAGTCCCGAAATAGCGTTGCACGCCGCGAGTCACCGAGTTCAGCTTCACGATCACGTTGGCATCCAGGTTGTGGCTGCGTGTGGTGATGTCCCGCACCTTGGTTTTGAAGTTTTCCACGGACTTGGCTCGCATCTTCACCGAGTGCGATTGCACGTCGAACCCCAGGAACGTGAAGCCCTGAAGGAACGTCGTGATCTTCGTCTTGGTGGGACTGAGCGACAGGCCGATCGTTCGCAAGAACGGTTCGATCTGTGTCTGTGCCTCCTTCGCGTGGCGTTCTGTCTGGCAGAGCACGACGAAGTCATCGGCATAGCGCACGAAGCGATAGCCGAGTTCATCGAGATGCCAGTCGAGGAAATTCAGCGCGATGTTCGCCAGCAACGGCGACAGCACGCCTCCTTGGGGAGTCCCCAGCATCGTGGTCGTCACGACGCCGTCCTCCATCACGCCGGCGGTGAGAAACTTCTCCACGAGGTCCAGGATGTTGCCATCCGCGACCACGTTCCGGAGACCTCGCAAGACGACGTCGTGCGGGATGTTGTCGAAGAAGCCGGAGATGTCGGCGTCGAGCACATGCCGATGACCGAGTCTCCAGATTTCGAGCATCCGTTCCATCGCCGAATGGCAGGATCGTCCGGGCCGGAAGCCGTGTGAGTGATCGTGAAACAAGGGTTCAAACAGTGGACTGAGGAGTCGGCGGAGCACTTCCTGTGCAACCCGATCGCGAACGGTGGGGATGCCCAACGGCCGTGTTTTGCCGTCGCCCTTGTCGATGTGCTTCCGCAGAACCGGGGCTGGCTCGAACGAGCCGTCCTTGAGATCCCGCATCAGCGACGTGAGGTTCTGATCGAGCTGTCGCGCGAACAACTCGATGCTGACCCGATCCACGCCCGCTTTGCCCTTGTTGCGTTGGACCGCGCGAAAGGCATCGTGCATCACCGTGAGAGTGATCCTTCCCGTGAGCGAATGGTGCTTGACTTTAAGTGGTTCAACCATCGTCTTCCTCGGATAATCCCGTCGTTCGATTCGCTGGACGTTGGACGTTCGCGTGTTTGGAGATCGTTGCTTACCGCGCCCAGGTTGCTCGAAAGAGGTCCGAACCGCGACGCACGGCGTCGCCCTGTTGGTCTGGTAACTTTTCCCGTGGTCCGCGAGGTCCGTCGTCCTTCCGTTGGTTCTTCCTTTCGCGGACGTCGCCGCTACTCCGGAAAAGCTGCCGTCCCCAAGTCACAGCGTCCGGGCAGGAGCACCATGAACCGCCGCGTCAACCACTCGTTTTGTTGCCTTATCGAGTGGCGTTACCGCCCCGGCCGCGAGGGTCGGGAACGGACGACGTGGGACTTTCACCGGTCAATGTCTTCAGCCTTTGTGTCCCAGTGAAACCGCCAGGCACCCTTCAGAGCCATCCGCCCTCACCGCATGACAGGCGAATGAAGAGCCAGCCGCTCGCCCCCGCAGCGTCCCAACACTTCCGTGTCGAAACACTCCTGAGCGAACCGACTCTCTCCAGGACTTCGGACAGGTTACGGAGCCTCGTCCCTCTGACTGGCCGAATCGCGATTCCCCTCGAACCATCATTCACCTGGCCCCTCCGCCGCCACTCCTTGCGAAGCGACGCTGGCTGCATACCTCTCCCCCTCTGCGGTCCTCTGCCGAGTCCCCCATTGGTGCTGAAGAGTTCGAGTGAAGATTTCCAGACGAGTGCGGACCCGCCCGGGTAGGATTAGACTTCTTCAAGTATTCCCCCTTTCAGAAATCGCACCGTTTCAAAGACTGAGCCGAAGACACCT
Source organism: Schlesneria sp. (assembly GCA_043743205.1). Classification (GTDB taxonomy): domain Bacteria; phylum Planctomycetota; class Planctomycetia; order Planctomycetales; family Planctomycetaceae; genus Schlesneria. The sequence continues at coordinate 12 of JAYTXB010000740.1, read as the reverse complement.
GCGGCTCACACG
>JAYTXB010000739.1:0-1560 GCA_043743205.1 Schlesneria sp. | reverse complement strand
GGATGCGGACCTCGTCCTAGCCGCGAAGAAGTCGCTGGCTGAACTGCGGAGCGAGAGCATCGACAAGGAGATCGTCGCTCGCTTGGCAAAGGCCGAAGGGAAGATTTATCCGCTGCTGATCGAGTTGGTCGGCAAACGCCGGATCGCTGCGGCAATGCCAGCGCTCCTCAAGGCGATGGATCATTCGGACAAGACCATTCGCGTCGTCGCCCTCACGTCGCTCGGTGAGACAGTCCCTGCCGACAAGCTGTCGGTCCTCATCAAGGAAGTCGTCACGCCGAAACATGCCGACGACGCGGCTGTCGCTCAACAGGCACTCAAGACCGCCAGCATCCGGATGCCGGATCGTGAAGCCTGTGCGACGGAACTCGCCGCCGCACTCGATCGCGCATCAGTCCCGACGAAGATTGTGCTGCTCCAAGTCATCGGAGCGGTCGGTGGGACCAAGGCTCTGAACGCGATCGGCACGGCGTCGAAGAACCCGAATCCCGAACTGCAAGATGCCGGGACCAAGTTGCTCGGCGAGTGGTCCACCATCGACGTAGCTCCCGTGCTGCTCGACCTGTCGAAGTCGGCTCCCGACGAAAAGTTCCAAGTGCGCGCGATGCGCGGCTACATCCGCGTCGTCCGTCAGTTCACCATGTCCGAATCCGAACGCAATGAGATGTGCAAGACGGCTCTCGCCGCCTCACGTCAAACCGCTGAAAAGAAGCTGGTCATCGAAGTCCTCAAACGCTACCCGACGATTGAGACCCTCAAGCTGGCACTCAGCGCGGCGAAGTCTCCCGAGTTGAAGGACGAGGCCAACCAAGCGGCACTGTCGATCATCCAAAAGATCGGCAGCAAATCGGCCGAAGCACGCGAACTGCTCGCCAGCGTCGAGATCCCCAAGGTGAAACTGGAGATCGTCAAAGCCGAATACGGAGCGGGAGCTAACCAGAAGGACGTGACCGACATCATTAAGAAGCAAGCCACCGACTCGCCCGTGATCACACTAACCTCCCCCAGCTACAACGAATGCTTTGGCGGCGACCCCGCTCCCAGTACCGTCAAAATGCTGAGAATCCGCTACACGATGAACGACAAGGCGGGCGACGTTTCCTTCGCCGAAGACGCACTGATTATCCTGCCGCCGCCGAAGTGATCGACCGCGTTAACAGGCTCAGACAACGTGGGCGGGTTTGTTACCGCTCTGTTTGGGATTGGTCACCGTGAATGAAACGTGGGGCAGGTGATCAACCTGCCCCACGTCGTTTGAGTCCCGTGCAGCACCGGCGGTGCCAGAGCCGGATCACAATCGCTAATCGGAATGCGCCGCGCAGACCGCCAGCCTCATTTTCTTGCGCGTTCCAGCGACTGTGTGATTACTTCGCCTTCGTCGTGTGGCTGGTGCCATCGAACGAGATGATGGCGGGTTTGTCGTCGAGGACCGTTTCGATGTGGACGGGTCGCTGCCAGAGTTTGTGCAGGTTGCGGAGCGAGTCCTGCGCGTAGTCCTGCTTCAGTTCGATCCCCATGTATTTGTGGAGCAGGTACAGCTCGCCCCGGTTGCGGTGGTTG
>JAYTXB010000738.1:0-2353 GCA_043743205.1 Schlesneria sp. | reverse complement strand
GCGAGCGTCATCGCCGCCTTCATCATGGGGAACTCACCGAGATTGCCCGCCTCATCAATGAGGAAGAGCGTTCTCGGGTTGGGGATCTTGTTGCGAGAGAAGACGGCACTGAACAACGCGGCCAGTACGATTCTGGGGAGCGCCTTGTGGCTCTCTATTCGCTCGGGCGGGATGACGAAGTAGATCGTCATCGGTTTGCCGTCGGCGAAGTCCTGCAAGCTGAAGCTCGATTTTTGGAGCATCTTCGCGACACGCTCGCTGTTGAGTGTCTTGGTGTAGGCTTGAGCCGTGGCCAATACACCGGGGCGAGTATCTCGCTCGGACAATTGCAAAAATGAAGCGAGTTCCTGTTGAGCCAACTCGCGCATCTGCTTGCCCTCTGTGTCCAACAAAATGGCGATGTTCGTGATTACATCGTCGTTGTTCAGAAGTCGCCGCATCTCGTTGAGGTTCTGCATCTCGGGCGGCTTCTGTGTCATCAGGTAATTGATGACGCCGCTGTTTAATCCGCCAGCCGAGTTGTCCCAGAAGGGGTCGCGACCGAATTTATTCCCTTCGGCCAACATCGACGCCAGCATTTGGGAGTCGGTGTCGATATCGGCGGTCTTCAGTTTGAACATATCGAGCGGATTGAGGCCGTCGGTATGTTTGTCAATCACGCTGAAGGGGTCGAGTCGAAGGACTTGCTGTCCCATCTCACGCCGCCGTCGATGGGTGCAGTTATAGAGTTCCCCTTTCACGTCGATGGCCACGACCTGACCGGGATAATCGAGTAGCGTGGGGATGGCACAGCAACGGCCTTTGCCTTCACCCGTGGGGGCACACGTCAGCAGATGTGGCCCGTCGTAAAGGATGGGGTTGTGAGTGATGAACTCGGGACGAGGTTGCTGATGGAATCCGATTTTGCGTCGCTGGGGTTCGCACTCGTAACCGAGTAACAGCGAATCGCTGGTGGGGGGGGGAGGGGAGTCTGGACTGGGCATTGATTTGCGCGAACGGGCGACCATGAGAAGTCACTTTCTGGGAGTTGTGGCCAGCTCACATGTAGAACGGTCACGGTGACTGCGAGCCGAGGGAACGAGACAAAAAATGAACAAGACCCTCGCCGTCTCAGTTGGCATCCCACGCGGACAACGGGCCGACAAGAGAGCGCTTGTCGCGGCGAAACTCGTTGACTCGCGATGCCGTGTGACACGCCAGAGCCGGTCAGAAATCTGTCTGGCCTGGCGTGTCACACGGATCGTTGGTGAGTGGGATGTCGTCCTTCGCGATTCACTGCGAAAGGTCGTCGCGGACATCGTGCCCGCTGCGTTGCCTCATCGCGGCGTTCGATCGAAAAGTGCCTCAGAAGGACTCGCGGCAACTCTCGATGTCATTCACAGCAGTCAATGACGAGCGGGACACTAACAACATCCGCCGAGAGTAATCCAGACTGCGGGTTCACTCCGGGTTGGTGAGATTATCGGCCTACAAAACAGATTTGTTTGGAGACGAAAAAATCGAGGATTGATGCGCCTCATCTCGACGCGCTGCACGCACGGCGCGGCGGCTGTTGTTTAACTCGTGCGACGGAGAGTGATTGCCATTCTCGATCCGAGTGAGCGATGAGAGTGCGAGTCACGGAATGCCTCGCCTACGTAGGCGAGCAATCCATGGCGCTGAGCGAAAACGCGAGTCACGAATCAGCACACCATCAAGCACGATCGAGATCGGACGCTTCGCAGCGCGACATCATCTTGGGTGAACAACCTTGTGGGGCAGGGCGTCTGAAATAGAGGTGGCTGTTGCGCGTGAGGCGCTCGAACGCGCGGGCGTGACACGTGGCTTGGATACCCGAGGAGGAACGGGCAGTGCGGCGGCGTTGTCGCTGGGATAGGGGACGATGTGATTGGCAACGAGTTGCAGATTGGGGATCGCCGCATTCTTGTGCTTCTTTACTAAATCTCGCAGTTCACGTGCGGTGAGATCTGGGCGTAAGTTCAGAATGAGTGGTCCGCCGGTGGGGCGGACATCGGGCGCGGACCACGAACTGCGGCCGACCCAATGGCCGACGAGTGCCTCTCCCTTTTCCAAGTCGGACTTCGTGACGAACAGATTCGTGGTGCCGCTCTCGGCCTGCGGGTCGGTGCTGCGCCAGTTCAAGTTCCAGACCTTGCCATCGTGCAGCTTCAACGGTCGCCCGAAGACGCGCATCCGCATCAGTTCTCCGGTTGGTGTTCCGACTGTGACCGATCCACTGAGGTTCCCGTTGGCCGTGCATTCGAGCTGCAAGCGACCGCAGAACCAGTGTCTTTCGGGGAGATTGTTGGTCGTCGGCGCGACCAGTTCACTGACGTGATATGTGTGCGTGAAT
>JAYTXB010000737.1:0-6513 GCA_043743205.1 Schlesneria sp. | reverse complement strand
TCGGTGGGCCATGCGGGGGCGACGGGGTATCAGGCGGCGATGGCCATCATGGGCGTGGCTCCGCCGGTGATGAAGATTTCGGCGCTGGTGCTCAACATTCCCGTCGCGATCATCGGAACGATCCGGTTTGCGCGGGCTGGGTGTCTGCCGTGGAGATTGCTGTGGCCGTTTGCAGTGGCTTCCGTGCCGGCGGCCTATGTTGGTGGAATGCTCACGCTACCCAGTCTGCTGTTCAAGCAGGCGATCGGGTTGATGCTGTTCCTCGCCGCCACGAAGCTGATTATCCAGCCAGTGACGGACAAGTCGGAGACTACGTCACCGCCGCCGCTGTATCTGTCGCTTCCGGTAGGGGCGGGGATCGGACTGCTGGCGGGGCTGACCGGCACGGGAGGCGGTGTGCTGCTCACGCCGATTCTCCTCTTCATGCGCTGGGCGAAGACGCGCGAAGCGGCGGGAGTGTCTGTCGCGTTCATCCTGCTGAATTCGATCTCGGGCCTCGTGGGGCAACGCAGCAAAATTGAGTTGCTTCCCTCGACGATCTGGCTTTGGTTGGCGGCAGTCGGAGTCGGTGGCTTGATCGGCACGCAACTCGGCACACGCTATCTGGCCGTTCCTGCGATGAGACGCCTGCTCGGCGTGGTTCTCGTGATCGCGGCCCTAAAGCTCGTCTGGAGTGAGTGATGGAAGGGGCATTCCAAGGCGATCAGAAGGACTTTGTAGCGCGGTCGCTCCGCGACAGGGCTACTTGGGGTAAATCAATTGCTGCCTGTCGCCCAAAAGAAGCCACAGGCCGACTGTTGTCCCCGAGATTCCTCCGGTAGCAACTCTGTGTCGGTAGCGATTGCAGCGAAGTGGGGGCGGTTCCGTCCAGTTCAAATTTGGGGAGAGTTGCGTAAGCAAGGTGACTCTTTTTGTTTGGTAATTCCCGATGCCGAGAAGTTTTGACAATTTACACAGCGCGTGTTGCTGAAATTAAGTCTTAGGCTAGAATCTCCCGCTAATGTGCGTTCTGTGAGGTCTGGCCGAGGTGGCGACCATGAAAGTTTTGGTTGAACAAAGTGACGGTCTGTTTCTCCAACAGCTTCATCAAGCGGGCGGTGGGACGGTTCAGGAACTGTGTGAGGCTATGGGCGTCACGGCCACCGCAGTTCGTCAGCGGCTGAGTCGGCTCCAGCATTTGGGCTTGATCGAGCGGCAAACGGTTCGAGCGGGGCGCGGTCGGCCGCATCATGCGTATCGCGTGACGGATGCCGGGCAACAGCAATTGGGCGACAACTACACGGAGTTGGCGCTGCTTTTGTGGGATGAACTCCACAGCATCGAAGAGCCTGCTGTTCGCGAACGCGTGACTAATCGTGTTCGCACGGCTCTCGTTCAGCGATATGGCTCGTCGGTGCGAGGTGCATCTCTGGTGGAGCGGTTTGGTGAACTCCAAGCGAGCCTCGTCAGGCACGGCTTTCGAGTGGAAGTGGATGCTCACGGGGAACTTCCCGTACTGCGGGAGACGAACTGCCCGTACCACGAACTGGCTCAGCGAGATTCTTCGATTTGCGAGCTGGAGCAGCAGGTGTTTGAACAAGTGTTGGGGACGCCGCTCAAGCTGGCGTCGTGTTGTCGCGACGGGCATTCCTGTTGCGAGTTTCACCCGGCGTGAGATGGGCTGTGAGTGAAGGCAAGACTCATCACCCTAGCCCTCTCTCCTCCAGCGTTGGTTTTTGGAAGACAGGCGGAGCGCGGGGACGCTGAGTCAGATGAATCGAGTCGAGGATGCTGGTAAAGTCTGGTTCCGATCGCGCTGTCGCGAAGAATCACACGAACACAAGACGGATGGAAAGAACATGACGACCCCTTGGATTGAAGGCCGATTTGAAGAAAACGTCATTACCACGTCGCTCGAACAGGCGATGAACTGGGCACGCCAGTCGAGCATCTGGCCGATGACGTTCGGTTTGGCGTGCTGTGCGATCGAGATGATGGCCGCCGGTGCGAGCCGCTACGACATGGACCGCTTCGGTGCGGGTGCCTTCCGTGCGACGCCGCGTCAGGCTGACCTGATGATTGTCGCCGGGACCGTGACCTACAAAATGGCCAGCCGAGTGCGACGCCTTTGGGAACAGATGCCTGACCCCAAGTACGTCATCGCGATGGGGGCCTGCACGGTCGGCGGTGGACCGTACTTCAAGTATGGCTACCACGTGGTGAAGGGCGTCGATTTGGTGGTGCCGGTCGATGTGTACGTTCCTGGCTGTCCTCCTCGACCAGAAGCACTGCTCGAAGGGCTGATGAGAATCCAAGACAAGATCAAGGCAAAGAAGATCACACGCGGTTTGGAAGTGATGCCGATCCCGCATCACACCGGTCGAGTCGGCCTGCCGGTCACTTCGTCGATCGTCGAGTTGGTTTGATGTGTTTCGTAGGATGGGCACTCCTGCCCGTCCTACTTTTTGGTTTTCTGGTCTACGAAAAAAAGAGGACGGGCAGGAGTGCCCATCCTACAAGAGAGTGCGAATGCCCAGTTTGTTGAAGATCACCGATTTGCATGTGGCTGTGGACGAGAAGCCGATCCTCAAAGGGGTCAGCTTGGAACTGCGTCAGGGCGAAACACACGCCTTGATGGGGCCGAATGGTTCGGGCAAGAGTACGCTGGCCTACACGTTGGTCGGGCATCCCAAGTACGAAGTGACGAGTGGCACCATCGAGATTGATGGCAAGTCGGTGAACGAGCTCGATCCGTGCGAACGAGCACGTCTCGGGTTGTTCCTTGCATTTCAATATCCGGTCACGATCCCCGGCGTAAAGGTGGCCGATTTTCTGCGTCATGCCGTCACGAACATTCGCACGCCCGATCGCAAAGAGGGCGAGGGCCTCATTCCCATGCGCGACTTCCGTAAGGAGCTCAAGGCACGCATGGAAGAGTTGGGGATGGATGTCGAGTTTGCTCGGCGATATCTCAACGAAGGCTTCTCAGGCGGTGAGAAAAAGCGGATGGAGATCCTGCAACTCGCGATGCTTCAGCCGAAGTTCGCGATCCTCGACGAAACCGACAGCGGCCTCGACAGTGATGCCGTGCGAGTCGTTTCCGAGGGACTGCGCAAGCTCTCCGGTCCCCAGATGGGTTCGCTCATCATCACTCACCACGAACGACTGCTCGAATACAACATTCCACAGTTCACGCACGTCATGCTGGCGGGCCGCATTGTCGAAACCGGTAACGCCGACCTGGCTCATGAACTCCACAACCACGGCTATGCCGCCATTCGAGAACGGCATCCGGCCGAGGCTGCGGAAGAGCAGGAACGTCAGCAAAAGGTCGTCGAGCCAGCGACGGCTGCTGTTTAGTCGGGTTCGCTTTCAAAGATTCGATAGTGACGAGTTTCAATCCTCGCCCTTTCGCCATCACTGGCGATGGGGCAATCAATCTCGCCCAAAGTGCGGGAGGAATAAAAAGCCATGTCTTTAGACACCGCAGTACTTGAACGCGATAACGATGTCAGCATTGGTGACTATCAGTACGGGTTTCATGACCCGGAGAGTGAGTACGTCTTCAAGAGCCGGCGCGGGATTGATCGCGAGATCGTCAATCAGATTTCCGAGATGAAAAAAGAGCCGGCCTGGATGCGGGACTTCCGGCTCGAGGCGCTCGATCTCTTCTTTCAGAAGCCGATGCCCACGTGGGGCGGCGACATGAGCGGACTCGATTTCCAGAACATGTTCTACTTCGTCAAGGCCTCGGCCGGGCAGGAGAAGAACTGGGACGATGTGCCCGAAGACATTCGCAAAACCTACGACCGTCTCGGCATTCCCGAAGCGGAGAAGAAGTACCTTGCGGGCGTGAAGGCTCAGTATGAGTCCGAAGTCGTCTATGGCTCGTTGCAGGAAGACCTAGCCAAGCAGGGCGTGATCTTCACCGACACCGACTCAGCCGTGAAGGACTATCCGGACCTCGTGCGCGAGTACTTCGGCCAGATCATCCCCTCGGCCGACAACAAGTTTGCCGCGCTGAACTCGGCGGTCTGGTCGGGCGGTTCGTTCATCTATGTGCCGAAGGGCGTGAAGATCGAGTTCCCGCTGCAAGCCTACTTCCGCATCAACACGCAGAACATGGGGCAGTTCGAACGGACCCTGATCATCGTCGATGAGGGGGCTTCGGTTCACTACGTCGAAGGCTGCACGGCTCCCACGTACAGCAGTGACAGTCTGCATTCGGCCGTCGTCGAAATCGTCGTCAAACGTGGAGGCCGCTGTCGCTACACGACGATTCAGAACTGGTCGAACAACGTCTACAACCTCGTCACCAAGCGAGCCAAAGCCTACGGCGATTCGCTGATGGAGTGGGTCGATGGTAACCTCGGCTCGAAGCTGACGATGAAGTACCCCGCCATCTACCTGATGGAACCGGGTGCTCGTGGTGAGACGCTGTCGATCGCGTTTGCGGGCAAGGGCCAGCATCAGGACGCGGGAGCCAAGATGGTTCACTGTGCGCCGCACACATCCAGCCGCGTGATCTCGAAGAGCATCTCGAAGGACGGCGGTCGGGCGAGCTATCGCGGACTGGTCAAGGCCACGCACGACGCTCATCACTGCAAGAGTAACGTCGTTTGCGACGCCCTGATCCTCGACAGCAACAGTCGCAGTGATACGTATCCGTACATCGAAGTCGATCACAACAACGTAACCGTTGAACACGAGGCATCGGTCTCGAAGATCGCCGAAGAACAGCTTCTCTATCTGATGAGCCGCGGCATGACCGAGGCCGAAGCCGCGTCGATGATCGTCACCGGCTTCATCGAGCCGCTCGTGAAAGAGCTGCCGATGGAGTACGCCGTCGAAATGAACAAGCTGATTGAACTGCAAATGGAAGGCAGCGTGGGGTAAGTTTGCTCGCTTCGTTGCCCGCATTGAGGTTTTAGCATGGCGATTTGCCCTAAGTGCAATGCCGCGATGGCAGCCACGGAAGCTGTCTGTCCCTCGTGCGGGTATGACTTCCCGGAAGAGCGGGCTCCGCGACGCGAGGGCATTGCCTACTCGGCGTTCGCGGATGTGGCTCTTGTCGTCAGCATGTTGGCAGTCGGGCTGGGTTGCCTACTCACACTCTACTTAACCGTTACTCACTTGCTTCGAGGACAAGCTTCAAAATTATTGGAGTCGGCTATCACGTTCTTCCTTCTGTTCGGGATGTTGATCGTCTTTATGCGAGTTTCGGACCTGAAGGAATAACCTCGCGTTGCGACTCTGCTGCGTCTAACTTCGTTTTCTGTTCATTGAATCACTGAGTGAGTCATGCCTGCCGTATCCGCTCCGTCCCGTACTGCTGCTCCGTTCGATGCCGCCGCCTTCGAGCAGTTTATCGCCTCTCGTCGTGAACCCGAGTGGGTGAGCGACCTGCGTCGTCGCTCGTTTGAAGCGTATCGCGAGTTGCTCGTCACTGAGCTCGATCCCGAAGAGTGGAAGCGGATCGACATTCGCGCCCTGCGGCCCGAGAAGTTCGCCATTCAATCCGGCTCGCCGTCGGAAACCGCTGCGTTTGGGACGCTGCTCGCCGATCGGGCCGAGTTCGCGGGTGTGGTCTCGCATGTCGATGGAGCCTGCACACGCTCGACGATTTCAGAACAACTGGCTGCGAAGGGCGTGCTGTTCGGCAACTTGAGCGATCTCGTTCACAACCATCGCGACGTTCTCGAACCGCATCTCATGACGAAGGCCGTTAAGCCGGATGCGGATCGGTTTTCGGCTTGGCACGGTGCATTCTGGACGGGCGGCACGGTGCTGTATGTCCCGCGCAACGTCGAGATCACCGAGCCGCTGTACAGTCTGATCGGCCTCGCCAGCGATGGGGCTGCCGACTTCAGTCACACGCTCATCATCCTCGAAGAGGGTGCCTCGGCCACGCTGCTGGAAGAGACTTCGTCCGCATCGACCACGGCGGTCGGGCTCCATGTCGGCGCGGTCGAACTGCTGCTGGCTCCTCGATCCAATCTGCGGTACGTCCAGCTTCAGAATTGGAACGACAAGACTTGGCACTTCGGCCATCAGGGCGGTCGCGTCGAGCGGGATGCATCGCTGCAATGGACCGTCGCCGGACTCGGTTCGCGGTTGGCTCACATTCACCAGGAGGTCTATCTCGACGGCAAGGGAGCATCGGCCCAGGTCAACGGCGTGACGTTCGCCAGCGAGAAACAGATCATCTCGTATTACACGCAGCAGACTCACAACGCCCCGAACACAACGAGCGACCTGCTTTACAAGGATGTCGTCCGCGACCGGGCACGCTGCGTCTGGCGCGGCATGATCAAGGTGGCCAAAGACGCTCAGAAAACCGACGGCTATCAACGCAACGACGGCCTGTTGATGAGCGACACGTGTCACGTCGATGCGATCCCCGGCCTGGAAATCGAAGCCGATGATGTCCGCTGCACTCACGGTGCCACAGCGGGCCAAGTCGATGAAGAGCAACTCTTCTATGGCATGTGCCGCGGCCTGACCCGCTCCGAAGCGATGCACATGATCGTCACC
>JAYTXB010000736.1:0-1713 GCA_043743205.1 Schlesneria sp. | reverse complement strand
CTAACCCTCCCCGCCGAGGGGAGGGAACAAAACCAAAGATCGGGAAGTGATTGCGGCCCTGTTCCTAAGAACACCAATCGGCGACGGCACCGTTGATGCTCTGACTTCCGCTCATCGTGTCGCCGGACGAAGTGCCGCGTTCTATACTCCGACACCACTGAAGTCTCCCTCCGCAAACACTCGTCCCTCGCTCCCCAGACCTCGTTCCGTTCAACTTGAGTTCCTATGTCACTGCCTCGTTTCAGCGTTCGCAATCCAATCCTCGTCAACCTGTTGATGTGCGTGATCCTGCTTTGCGGAAGTCTGTGCGCGCTGACGATGACGCGCGAGATGTTTCCCGAATCGCGGCCCGAGAAGTTGCTCATCACGACGATCTATCCGGGTGTCTCGCCGCAGGAGATCGAGAAGGCGCTGACGATCAAGATCGAAGAGGCCGTGCGCGATGTCGAAGGTGTCGAGAAGATCGACTCGACAGTGATCGAGAGCATGAGCGTCAGCAAACTGACGTTGGTCGCGGGACTGCGGAACGTTGATCGCGTACTGCAAGAGGTCAAGTCGGAGATCGACGCGATCGACGACCTGCCCGAAGACGCCCAAAAAACGACCGTCACCAAACTCGAACCGAAGTTGCCCGTGATCGCCGTCGCGCTGTTTGGGCCGGGCAGCGACGCCGATCGCAAACGGGCCGCGCGGGCCTTGCGAGACGACCTGCTGCTGCTCCCCGGAGTGAGCAACGTCGTCATGGCGGGAGCCAAGTCGGACGAGATCAGTATCGAAGTGCGTCCGGCCAAGTTGATCGAGTTCGACATCACGTTCGATGAAGTTGCGGCGGCGATCCGCACGGCAAACCTCGACGTGACTGGTGGCCAGATTGACGGCAGTCGCAGCTCGATTTCGATCCGCACTCTGGGTGAAGAGCAACGGGGCGAAGACCTCGACCGCATCCTCGTTCGCAGCCGACCCGACGGTCGCTCGGTCTACTTGTCCGATGTGGCGACAATCCACGATGCCTTCGTCGATGTCGATCAAGAGGGCTATTTCAACAGCCATCCGTCCGTCGATTGCGTCGTCTATCAGTCCACCAAACAAGACGCGATTCGTATCTCGCAACTCGTCAAGGCGTACATCTTCGGCAAGCAGCGTCTCCCGTTCGATCCGCATGGGTTCGAGGCGGCGAGTCGCTCGGTCTGGTACTGGCAACCGTTTGCTCTCGGTTGGGCTGGAGCCGCGCGCGTCGTCGGCATGTGCGTCGGCCATCCCGACCCGCAGCGGTTCTACGAACAGAGTCGAGCCAAGCCGTTCGATCACAATTTTGAAGTCGCCTTGCACACGGATCTTGCTCGGTTCGTCGAAGGCCGCATCGACCTGATGGTCGATAACGGGCTGCAAGGTTTGTTTCTGATCCTGCTCGCACTGCTCGTGTTTCTCGATCGGCGAGTCGCCTTCTGGGCTGCGGCCGGATTGCCGGTGACGTTCCTCGGGACGTTCATGATGATGTCGCTGCTCGGCGTCACATTGAACCTCGTCAGCCTGATGGGCCTCATCATCGTGTTGAGCATTGATGTCGATGAAGCGATCGTCATGGGCGAGAACATCTACCGTCACATGGAGACCGGAATGCCCGCCGATGAAGCGGCGATCCTCGGCTCCGAAGAAGTCCTCTGGCCGATCATCGTGATGACCGGCACCACCATCGGCGGCTTCGTTCCGCTC
>JAYTXB010000735.1:0-5820 GCA_043743205.1 Schlesneria sp. | reverse complement strand
CTGCTCGGCAACACGCTGGTCTGCAACGTCTCCGAGTTCGGACGCACGCCGCGAGTCAACCCCGCCGGAGGCCGCGATCACTGGCCTCAATGCTGGACGGTCTACTTCGCGGGAGGCGGCGTCAAAGGTGGCCGCGTCGTCGGTCGCAGCGACCCCATCGGCGGCTACCCGGCCGAACGCCCGGTCACTCCCCCCGAAGTCGTTGCCACGATCTTCCACAGCCTCGGCCTCAACGTCGAAGACCACCTCCCCGGCCCCGCCGGACGACCATTCCCACTGGCCGACTTCGGCACGAAGCCAATCATGGAGTTGTTCTCGTGATGAATGGAAGACGCGTCGCCATGTCCTCCCTATAACCAAGACGAATGCTTAGTCGTGTCGCTCGCGATTGTTCTTTCTGAAAGAGTCATCCACATGGACCTGTTACTCACCCAACGCGACAAGATCAGACGAGTGATTCGCCGCCGTCGTCGCCTCGGTCTCGACCGCAAGGACGAAGTTTGGAACGGAAGGTACGTCATCATGCCCGACCCGGATAATCAACACCAAGAGTTCGTGTCAGAACTGGTCTTTCTGTTGATGCTGGTTGTGACCCGTACCGGGTTGGGACGTTGTTACGCAGGCGGCAACATCTCCAACCGCGCTGACAAGTGGACCTCGAACTACCGCGTTCCCGATGTCACCGTCTTCCTCAACGACAACCCCGCCGAGAACCGCCAGACGCACTGGCTCGGCGGCCCCGATCTCGCCGTGGAGATCGTCAGCGACAACGACAAGTCACGCAAGAAGCTCGACTTCTACGCCAGTGTCGGCACGCGAGAACTCCTCATCGTCGATCGCGAACCGTGGAAGATCGAACTCTTCCGACTGACAAATGGCGAACTGGTCTCGGTCGGTCAATCCACCATCGCCAACGGCAACACCCTCACCAGCGAAGTTGTCCCGCTCACCTTCCGCCTCATCGCCGGAGAGACTCGCCCTCAAATCGAGACCAAGCACAAAGACGGCGTTCAGCATTGGACGATCTAAGCTCAGTTCACGCAGATTTGGAGTGCGGAGATTCATCACCGCAGTCCAAATGAATGCCAACCCTCGTTCGCAAATGCCGCAAGAACAACGAGGTGCCAGCATTCCCGTACCCCTTATTATATGTCGTATGAATGCAGTCCTTGTTAATTCCGCGAGTTACCCTCCGTGCAAGGTCAACTTCTCGAAACGATGCCTCCGCCACCTCGATTCGTTCGGATGAATCCTATCGCGCGCCGGTCACTCTGGTTCAGGCGATTGTTGCTATTGCCGCATGTCCTGATCGGTTCTTTGTTCATTTTCATGGCGGCGATGACGCCGCTCGTTGATCTGTTCGGAATCGAGTTGAAGTCGGAAATTGTCGCCAAACGAACTCGCACCAATTCCGAAGACCAAATCGAGAGACTTGTGGACTACTCGTTTGAGTTCAACGGAGTGAGTTACACCGAATCAGCCTTGGTCACACGTGACACATACGAGGCGATGGCGATTGGACACGTGACATCCGTGCGAGTGTTGTCATTCCTGCCACGGTGGTCGGTTCAGCCGGGCTTTCCGAACAAGTCCTCTTTGGCGGCGTATGACCCAGTCCTCTATTTCTTATTTCTATTCTGGAACGTGGTCTTAAGTATTTTTGTATGGAAGCTCTACTTTGAACCATGGAGAACGAATTGGTTGTTGACGAATGGTGTCGAGGCAAATGGAACCGTCTTGCCCATGAAAGTCGAGGCCCATAGCGATGGCGATAAAATGTATTTCATTCGTATTCGATACAAAGTCCCCGCGATTGATGTGGAAAACAGTTCTTACGCCACGCTGGTTGAGTACGACTTGAAGACCCGTGTCGATGGGGACGTGTATGTGGCACATCAGGAAGGCGATTCGATTGTCGTCTTGTATGACCCGCGTAAACCACGCCGCGCCACTCTTGCCTCGAATGACATGTTTGAAATCCTGACGAACACGACTGTCTAAGTTTGATTCCAATTCATCCACTCTCTCACTGCTAATGGAACCGCTGATGAAGCCTTCGCGCCTTTCGTTGCCCACATTGATGATGACCTTGATTGCTCCAGCTCTCACTTGGGGCGACACCGTCATCGTGCTGCCTCGTGAGGTGAAGCTCACCGGGCCGGAGGCTCGACAGACATTGTTGGTTGAGATGGCGGAGGGGCCGTTGGTGACGGGATCTGCTGGGGGGGCGGTCGCGTTTCAATCGGAGAACGAAGCGGTGGCGAAGGTTGTTGATCGGCGAGTCGTTCCGGTGGGGAATGGTTCGACGGTGATCAAGGTTTCGGCGAACGGGCAAACGGCGACAGCGAAGGTGACGGTTGAGAAGTTTGACGTGGCTCATCAGTGGAGCTTTCGCAATCACGTGCAGTCGGTGTTGTCGAAGACCGGGTGCAACGGCGGCGCGTGTCATGGAGCCGCCGCCGGGAAGAACGGCTTCAAGCTGTCGCTGCGAGGCTACGATCCCGAGGCCGACTTCTTCGCGATCACGCGGCAATCGCGCGGGCGGCGCGTGGTGCCTCACGATCCGGGCCGCAGTCTGGTGCTGACCAAGCCGACGGGAGCCATTCCTCACAAGGGAGGCCAGCGGTTCACGGAGGACTCAGACGAGTACCGCGTTGTGTCCGAGTGGATCGCGCAGGGACAGGTCGCACCGTCGGAGACCGATGCGCGGATCAAGCGGCTCGAAATCCTGCCCGAAGCATCGCGGCTGAAGGCGGGGACCGAGCAACCGATGATCGTGCGAGCGCACTTCAGCGACGGTCGCGTTGAAGACGTGACGCGCTGGGCCAAGTACACCTCGACCAACGCCCTCGTCTGTTCGGTCGATGATGTCGGTGTGGTGAAAGTCTCGGGCAGCGGTGAGAGTGCGATCGTCGCGTGGTATCTCGCGCAGAACACAACTGCAACCGTGACCGTGCCGTACATTCAAGCCGTCGCGCCCGATGCGTTCGCTCAAGCGCCGCGAGCCAACTTCATCGACGATCTCGTGCTGGAAAAGCTCGTCGCGCTGAACATGCCGCCGTCCGCCAAGTCCGACGACAGCGAGTTCCTGCGTCGAGCCTTTCTTGACACGATCGGCCTGCTGCCCACGGTCGATGAGGCCAAAGCCTTTCTCAGCGACACCGATCCCGACAAGCGATCCAAACTGATCGAGCAGCTTCTGGCTCGCCCCGAGTTCGTCGATTACTGGGCCTATCAATGGTCCGACGTGCTGCTGCTGTCGGGCAGCCGCTTGCGGCCCGAGGCAATCAAGTCGTACTACAAATGGGTTCGTGATCGCGTCGCCGAGAACACGCCGTGGGATGAATTCGCACGCGGTGTGGTCCTCGCCAAGGGCAGCACGATCGAAAACGGAGCGGCCAACTTCTACGCGCTGCATCAAGACCCGCAGGACATGGTTGAGACGCTCGCGATGGCCTTCATGGGCACGTCCGTTCAATGCGCCCACTGCCACGATCACCCGAACGAGAAGTGGACGAACGACGATTACTACGGCATGGTCAGCCTGTTCGCTCGCGTGCGAGGCAAAGGCTGGGGCGGCGACTTCCGCAGCGGTGACGGCAACCGCACGATCTTCCTCGCGGATCGAGGTGAAGTGTTGCAGCCTCGCACCGCGCGGCCTCAGCCGCCGAAGCCACTCGACGGCGAAGTTTTTTCATTTGACGACCCGACTGATCGGAGAGAGCACTTAGCCAAGTGGCTCACCGCGCCGCAGAACCCCTACTTCGCGAAGGCCATCGTCAACCGCATCTGGGCGAACTACATGGGTCGAGGCTTGGTCGAAGCGGTCGATGACATCCGCCTCACCAACCCGGCCAGCAACGAAAAGCTGCTCGTTCGTCTCGCGGAAGAACTCGTCCACAACAAGTACGACTTGAAGAGCCTGATGCGCACGATCCTGCAATCCGAGACGTACCAGCGGTCACACGCGGTCCTCAAAGAGAACGAGGCCGATCAACGGTTCTATGCTCATAGTTATCCAAGGCGACTCAAAGCCGAGGTGCTGCTCGACGCGATCTCGCAAGCGACCGCCGTCCCAACGACGTTCAAGGATCAACCCGCCGGTACGCGTGCGATCCAGCTTGCCGACGCCAACGTCGCCAGCTATTTCCTCGACACCTTCGGCCGCCCCGAACGTGTTCTCACCTGCACCTGTGAACGCTCCGACGAACCGAGCATGACGCAGGTCCTGCACCTCACCAACGGCAAGACGATCCAAGAGAAGGTCGAGGCGAACGAAGGACGAGTCACCACCTTCCTCACGACCAATGCCACTTCCGCCGAGATCATCGAAACGGCCTACCTCTCGGCCCTCTCGCGCTACCCGACCGACAGCGAGAAACAACGCCTCACCCCGCTCCTGACCGAAACCCCCGACGCCGAAAAACGCCAGGTGATCGAAGACCTCTTCTGGAGCCTCCTCACGTCGAAGGAGTTCTTGTTCCAGCATTGAGAGGTGATGTAGGGTGCCGTCGAAGCTTTGCGAGACGCACCACGCATTCGATCCTTGGACAGATTGGTGCGTCTCGAAGACTCGACGCACCCTATTTGGCTTGGCTACGGCGCGCGTACAATCGGCGACCATCTAAGGAGAGCGATGAATGGCAGTGAATCGTGAGAAGACTCACCAATGGAAGGCCGACACTGCCGCGTCCGTCGATATGTTCAACGAGTGGTTCATGGATCGCGCGCCACAAGAGTTCCGTGATACGCGCGTGTTGGTCACGAAACACGTTGAAGACACACTGATTGCTACAAACGACCTCTCGGCAATCACGCCGGAAATTCTCCGATCAACACCACGCATACTGCCAACACTTCGCATGGCTTGCTGCCCACCGCTCGCCGTTGATCGTCTCATTGGATTGGCTGGTGCGAACAAGAGCCTCGTTGGCAATATGGAGGAGGGGAAGCTGTCAGTCCGCATGGCGGAGTCCGCTCTCATCGACCAACTCTCCCGATTGATTCGGATCATCGACAGGATGCTTGACCGTGACATTTTCCCGTGGCTTGCCACCAACGCCAGGGCGACGGATGAACAGCGACACAGGGCGTCAACGATCGTGGCAGATCGTCTGTGCGGCGCGGTTGCGAATCCGATTATCCGCAATGCCCAAGAAAAGCGACAGAAAGCAACAATTGAGGCCTACCTGATCGGCATGGGATACCGTAAGAAGCGGCCACCACCGGCGCAACTGCTGACGGACATGGAGCCGGGGACGTTTTGGTTCGGTATGAATCTTGTTGTTGGAGTGACACCGCAGGAGGTCAACATCCCGATTGACGCTGTGATTCAACCGAAGAACCTACGCAAGTCTCAGCTACCAATTTTGATGGAAGCGAAATCAGCGGGTGATTTCACAAATACGAACAAGCGGCGGAGTTGATTGACTGGGTTTGGGAACATCGGCTATCCGATTTGGAGGAATTGTTGTCATGAGTGCCAGTCTCAAGAAAAGGCTCCGCTGCATCAGCCTGTTCTCCGGGGCCGGTGGCTTGGACATTGGTTTTGAAAGAGCGGGCTTCGAGACGGTTTCAGTCTGCGAATTGGAGTCGCAGTGCGCGCAGACACTTCGACAGAACCAAGGCTGGCAGCATTCCGACGGGCGAACTTACTTTCCCACGGCGACGATTGTTCAAGCGGACATTCGCGACCTAGCCGCCAAACAGTTGACGCAAGGCGAACGAATCGACTGCGTTTTGGGTGGGCCTCCCTGCCAGGCGTTCTCCAGTTCTGGCAAGCAAAAAAGCGTGCTCGATCCGCGCGGGACTCTCGTGTCG